>JARUHJ010000004.1:300000-492525 GCA_029667085.1 Deltaproteobacteria bacterium IMCC39524 | reverse complement strand
AACTACGGAACTGGGAGCCAATCGAAGTTGTTCGGCTCAACCCTGATCGGAAAAGGCCCCCCGAAGAGGTCCTATGCTCCAAAGCTGCATAATGAGAAAAGGCGACAACTATCTTGACACCTACCGCAGGGTCAACAATAATTTTGCATTTCTGTGAGTTTGACTGCATCAAATCAATGTGAGAGGATTTCTGAGAATTTTTAAGTGTGTCAGGCGCAAAGCAATGGAACAGAGGGCGATGAATAACTGGAAAGCAGTTTATGTGGCCATTCTTGTGGTGTTGGTGCTGGCATTGCCTTTGACAAGCTTAGCTAAGCGAGCTGCGCCACTAGAGGTGCCGACAGTTACATATAAAGGCGTAACATACCAGGTTGAACACTGGGGAAGTGCAAACGGAACTGGCCAGAATGGTGGTTATGTAGAGGCTAGAGATGCGGGCACTAATCAAAAAGTTTGGGGTCTGGTTGTTTACACAATAGAATATCGGCCAGAGCTGGAAAGAGATATCCAAGATGTCTTCATCACCTCATTGCGAGTACACGAACAGAGGGGTGTCCTGCTAGTTGAGAACGAGCGAGATGAAGCCTACGAAGTCGATTTAGTCTCTCTGAAGGTTACGAAAGTAATGTAGAGCTGTTGTGTCAGTTGCACGACCTATAGAATACAAAAAGGGACCTTCCGTCCTGGTGGGGCCATTCTTATATGTCAGAATTATTGAGAGTCTTTAGGGGAAGGACAGGTTAGTCCAAAAAACCTGTCGCAATTGGTCGAGACATGCTCAACTAGCAACTCTTGCGTCTGCCGGGAAAGTCCTAGTTGTGGCAACTCTTTTTTTAGTGTTTCGAGTTCGCCATTGCAGCCAAGGTAGCCGTTGATTTTTGTCGCAGCGGTTGATGCTGTCAAAAATTGCGAACCTGGATAGATTGTCTGAAACTCATGCAAAATCCCCTTGGCTTTGCGCAAGAGATATTTCTGATGATAATCCTCGGCAGCGTAAAATTCACCGGCTGGTTCAACCACTGTAAAAAAAGCGTTACGAGCCACTCGCTTCTTTTTATTCAAAGAGGATTCCGCTTCGTACCGTTGTTTCTCAGTCAAAGTGAGGATAGCGTTACGGTACTGGCGTGAGTATGCATTATAACCAGGGTCGTGACTATCCCAGAAAACATCCAGCAATTGCTTATAGCTGACCACTTTGGGATCAAACTCAATCCGTATCACCTCGCTATGATCACCAATAGCCCGATACGTTGGGTTTTCAGCCGTGCCACCTGAGTAACCGACCGCCGTTCTAACAACACCTGGGATACTCCCGAACCGAGAGTCGACACTCCAGAATCAGCCCAATGCAAATAAAGCCATTTCTGTGTCACCAAGAGAAGTCTTATCTATTGGTGGAACTTCTGAAGATGTTATGATGCCAGGCACCATGTCTGGACTCCCTTTGGAAAATATTTCCTCAACATGAGCGCTGGATGACTTGAATGTCCAGGATAATGGTGTCGGCCCCAGAGGAAGATCTGAAATAGATTCAACATATAAACTAAACATGGCAACCCCCACTCCTGCCAAACAGCCAAACAGAAGAATCAATTTGAGTCGCCAAGAGATTAATGTTTTTTTTTGTTTCATAGGTCCTATTCTAGCATTTATCGTGGGCCAAAGTAAAAGCTACTCATAAAGAGAGAATCAGCGCTTTTGATTGAGAGACGGTTGATTTAACTCCCATAAGCCACGACTTATGAGACGAAAAACGGCTTCTTATTGATAGAGGTATCCAGTAAGCTCTTTAATACAAAAGACTAAGGCCACCAAGGTTCGATCCTTGGTGGCCTTTTATTGTTTATCAGCAATTTCAGTAAAGCAAAAAAAAGCAGCGTTTTCCCCTAAAAATTCAAGAATAGGATTTATAAGAATCCCAATTTTGACGATTCAGTTAACTTGCTGTAGATTGCTGAGTTATTCAGGTGCTTGGTGAAGGTGATTTGCAGAAAGGTCAAGGAAACGTTGTGTCGCTCGATACTTTAATAATTTTTATACCATTCTCAGCATCAGCGGTATTTCAGATATGAGTTGTGTTATGAAATTTTTTTGGATTGGAATATTGATCGCCATTGGCAGTTTTTCCTTCTTATCGTCCTCTTCTGCTGCCGACAAGGGGGAATTTGGTCTTAGGCCCACCACCAACCATGGCCAGAAGTGGCGAATCGGTTACCTGGAGGGTGGCCCGTACAAGAATTACCCTTTGGTACTAACGAGGTTGATCGAAAACCTGATGGATATAGGATGGATGGAGAACGCAGAGATTCCAGTACCAGAGGACTTTGAGGATTCTAGTCAGATATGGATGTGGTTATCTACAAAAGCAAAAAGCAACTACATTCAATTTGTGGGAGAGGCTTACTGGTCAACCAATTGGGACGATGAGAAGCGAAAAAAAACGAAAGTTGATGTGATTCAACAACTGAATGCCCAAAAAGTTGACTTGATACTGGCTATGGGAACATGGGCTGGCCAGGATTTAGCAAACGATCTGCATTCTGTGCCAACGATTGTCCTGTCTTCAACCGACCCGATAAGTGCGAATATTGTCAAGAGTATCGAGGATTCGGGATACGATCATGTTCATGCTCGCGTGAGCCCTACCCGGCATGAATACCAGCTTCGATGGTTTCACGATTTTGTGGGGTTTAAGAAACTAGGTATTGCGTTTGAGGACAGCAATGCGGGTAGAAGTATTGCCGCTGTCAGCGATATTGAAAAAATTGCCAGAGAACGTGGTTTTGAAGTTGTGTCCTGTTATTCCATTGATAATACGAGTCGGGAAGAAGCTGAAGATAGCGTTGTCAAATGCTACGAATACCTTGCTCCAAAAGTCGACGCTATTTACGTTACGATTCAGCGCGGAGTAAATGCAAAAAGTCTTCCTCGTTTGCTAAGGCCTATAATGAAATATAAGCTCCCGACTTTCTCTCAAGGCGGGTCCGATGAGGTCGAGCATGGGGTGTTATTGAGCATCGCTCAGGCAGGATTCAGACATGTTGGGAAGTTCCATGCTGAGACCATTGCCAAAGTTTTCAATGGAGCTAAACCCAGAGATCTGGACCAAGTATTTGATGATCCTGCATTATTTGCTTTCAACTTGGAAGTAGCCCGACTTATTGGATTCAATCCTCCTTTCGAACTCCTCGCCTCGGCGGATCAAATCTATTCGAAGATAGCCGTAGCAAAATAAACTTTTGGCGACTGAGGTAGGTCCGCCATAGTAGAGACTATAAGTTTATGGAAACCCCTTGCTCCCAGATGATTACGTTCAGTATCCCCTGGATTGTCTCAAGGGGTTTTTCTTATAATGTACGACTTCTGAGAGGGAAAACGGCTTCTTATTGATAACGGTATTTAGGGAGCTCTTTAATCCGCAAATTGAAGGCCACTTGGATCAGATCCCAGTGGCCATTTTTTAGCCATCTCCTTCGATTGTGTAATTATAACTGCTAATAATCATGGAAAACTAGCTCTTTCATTGGTGATTAACGCATGGATAGTCATGAATTTCTTTCTGGTACGATATGATTTATGAAGAATGGAGGCACTAATCATGAACATCACCCTAATCGGATTTGGAGCCATCGGCAGAAGTCTCTATAGACATGCGGGCCAAGAACGCGCCTGGAGGATCAATGCAATCATCGCTTCTCAGAGGAGTGCAGAGAAGGTGCGAAAGATTATGCCAAACAATGTGGACGTGGTGACTACTGTTGGCGATCTGCAGTCTGCTCCGGATATGGTAGTCGAGTGTGCGGGGCACGATGCTGTTGAGATGCATGGGCTGGACGTTTTACGTCTCGGTTGGCCGCTACTTGTCGTCTCGGTCGGAGCATTAGCCGATAAAGCACTCTATGATGAACTGAAAATCGCCGCTGAAGAGCACGGGACCAGAATCAGCCTTTTGGCTGGGGCTCTGGCAGGAATAGATGGCATAGCGGCGGCTCGGCAAACGGGACTCGATAAAGTAATGCTGACCTCACGAAAACCGCCCCGGGCCTGGCAAGGGACACCTGCAGAAAAGGTAGTCGATTTAAACAATCTATGCGAACCCAAATTGATTTATGAGGGTAATGCGAGAATGGCGGCCAGGGACTATCCAAAGAATGCGAATACTGCGGCTACAGTCTCTTTGGCAGGGCTAGGTTTCGATCGGACGAAGGTTCGTCTGTATGCTGACCCAATGATCTCCTGTAACTGCCACCAAGTTGTAGCTGAAGGTTCTTTTGGGAAACTAGAAATTGCTATCGAGAACAAACCGATTCCTGACAACCCAAAGACCTCCATGATTACAGTTCTCAGCATTTTGCGTAGCCTTGATAATGTTTGCGCCAGCGTAGCGATCTGATCATTTTCTTTAATCACGACTTGTGAGACGAAAATTGGCATCTTATTGATAGGGGTATTCAGTAAGGTCTTTACTACACAAAACTATGGCCTTCAGGGTTCGATCCTTGGTGGCCTTTTTATATGTCAGGGTCATTAAGAATTTCGCATTTCAACCAATCTGAGCACTCCAAAATAATGTAGTAGGATAAACAAGAGAATCATCTTTGACCACAACATCTGTGCGGGTATAATAAGCAGCATCTTATTTATGCCTATTTGTTTAGGATCTACGGAGTAATCATGAACAGAATCAAAATCATGATCATTACAACAACTTGTCTTCTAATGTTAGCCGGGCAAGCTTTAGCGGCCTTAGAGTGGATTGTAGAGAAATCCATCCCTTTGACGGCGGGGGCACGCGATGTTGTCGAAGCTCCGGATGGCAAGCGACTTTATGTGCTGACTGAGCAAGGTACGGTCCTGGTCCTTGATCATAAAGGCCAAGTCGAAGCGACCATCCCCGGACCCTTTACCGCTGATCGTTTGAGTGTCGGTAAGGATGGCAAAAAACTCTACCTTAGTGGCAAGGGGCAAAAGACTTTGCAGGTGTTGTCACTGACAGAACGCTATCAGATCGATCTTGCCGGTTCGCCTTTCAAAGGAGATACAGCTGCAGCAGTAGCTGTGGTGGTTTTTAGCGATTTCCAATGACCGTACTGCGCGCGGGTTAACCCGCTCCTCGACCAGTTGGTCGAGAAATACACCAGTCAGGTCAAAGTCATCTTCAAGAACTTTCCATTGCGCAACCACAAGATGGCTCGCCCAGCTGCTCAGGCAGCACTGGCGGCACACATGCAAGACCAGTTTTGGGCTTATCATGACAAGGTATTTGCCAATTTCAGCAGCCTGAAAGAGTCCAAGCTGGATCAGTTCGCCGAAGAGTTAGGTCTCGACCTGGAGCAATTCAATCGGGATCGTTCCAGTCCGCGGGTCACAAAGCAAATCAGCGATGACTTGCGTCTTGGCCAGGTCGTAGGTGTGCGTGGTACACCGGCTGTCTTCATCAACGGCATGCTGCTCAAAAAACGGAATCTGGCGGGAGCTTCGCTGATGATTGATGCCGAACTGAAACGGCTGAGTGGTAAGTAGCATAAGTTTACAGGACTGTGGCCCACCTCTTTTAGAAGATTCAAATGGGGTCCTTTTTTGGAAGCCCATTAATACACAAAATTATGGCCACCAGGGTTTGATCCTTGGTGGCCTTTTCTTGCGGTGCAGTAATTCTAGCTAATATGTTAAATCGCATCTTTCTCCCTTACTAAAATTTAGGAGTAGGATTTTTTAAGAATCCTTGAGTTCCTCTTAAGTCATCTCACTCACATTCATGAGAATCAAGCCTTAATAAGTACAGTTGTAAAGTCCCGCTCTATCTTGGCCATGAGGTGCAATGCCGGGGTGGGAGGGGATGCAGATTTGCAGAAATGGCAAAGGGGGAGACATAGGCCTCCCCCTTTATGATGTACTTTTATCTTTTTATTACTTACATGCTTTGTTCCTACTGCAATCAGGGTCACCACAATCTGTCAACGAATCACCGTCATTGTCGACCCCATCACTGCAGGTGTCGCCTCTACCTTCCGTGCCCCCAGTGCTGGTGTCATCGCCTCCACAGTCAGGGTCGTCAGAATCGATGACAGCGTCGCAGTCGTTGTCGATGCCATCTTTACACTTCTTGCCTTTTTCCTGAGATGCCTCTGGTATACAGGTAGGAGCACAGGCGTCATCTCCATTACAATCTGCATCTGCACAATCGACCAAGTTGTCACAATCGTTGTCGATCAAATCAGAACAGTTCTCCACAGCTCCTGGACTTACTGAAAGATCGTTGTCGTTACAATCTTCAGGACCACAGTTATTACCTTCTATAGCATAGCTGTCATCATCATTATCAGTACAAATAATACACGCTGAATCGTTAACGCAAGAAGAATCCTGACAGTCTACAAAACCGTCACAATTGTTATCTTCACTGTCGTCACAGATTTCGCTAGCCAACGGATTAATGTTGTAGTCATTGTCGTTGCAGTCGGCTTCAGATCCACAGACAATTCCTTCAAGATAAAAACCGTCAGTGTCGGCATCTGTACATGGGGAGGTACAAACAGGATCTTGTTCGTCAGTCAGGCTGTCGCAGTTGTTGTCGATACCGTCAATGCAGTCTTCAATAGCAAAGGGGCTGATAGCTGGATCATTGTCATTGCAATCAAGCGGACCGTATTGGGTGCAGTGAAGCTGATCGGTTCCGGTAGCGCCGTCGTTGTCAACATCGTCACAGCACATATCCGGACTCACCGCAGGATCAGTCCCATCGGAGTATCCATCACAGTTGTTGTCTACACCGTCCCCGCAGACCTCAGATGAAGCTGGGTTGATCGATTGACTGTTATCGTTACAGTCTATGGGACCACAGTTCCCGCCTTCTATTGCAAAACCGTCACTATCTAGATCAGTACAAGCTGAACCTCCAGGACTATCATCGGCAAAACCCGGCCAAGTCGCAGCATTAATTTCTTCGATATTAGTGTAGCCGTCACCATCAGAGTCGAATTGCTCTATATTAATTGCTGCAGTAAGCATGTCAGTGGTGTTGTATTCTGCCTCGTAATCCAATCCATAAGGATTTCTCGGGCCTGCGCTATCTTCTACATGACACCAGAGACATCTGAACGTCTCAAATTTAGTCCCTTCTAGTTGAGGATAAACATCTCTTGTAAGGTTGATGTAGAATGTCTGACGAGCCTCAACCACACCAACAAACAGTAAAGGTGCAGCGATCAAAGCAATCAATAGAACTGCAATTCCTTTTGTCTTCATCTCCCAGCCTCCTTGAAATGGTTTTGCCCTTCAATGGGCAAAACTGAGGGCCTTGAAAGCCACTCACAAAAATTACTGATCAAAAACCAATTTAATCTGACGGCACAAGTTTTTAAGCACATTGTGTGCCATTGTTAATTAGCTGCTACTTACGCATCTTTTAGTTAACAATGGATAATTAATTCAAACCCATGGTTCTAGTAGGATTGCAACATTGTGATAACACAGTGTCTTTGTCGGCTATATGGCAATTGGGGAGAAGTAAACGTTTGATTTTAGTTGGGTTGGGTCAATTTTTGGCTTTAATAATAAGAACCCACAGAAAAACTCAAGACACAATACTTCCAAAGGTCCTGCGTTAACCATTGAGCAAGTTCTTATATGTCACGACTGCCAGGAAGTTTTCGGCGTTACTGGAATGCAGGGTATGTGAAAACTATTCCATTGAGCCTGTTTTTTTTTAATAAAGGAGATTTTTAAATGGAAGATGTAATCGGCGTCATAGTTGTCATGGTTGCAGTATTTGTGCTGGCTTTTTTCCTTTTGCGAAGGAGGTGATCTTTTGGGAATGGAAGGTCTTATTCTTGCTGTATTTGTTCTTTTAATCATTTGTTTTTCGGCTTTTGGGTATTTACATCGAGACCTCCGCTGTCCAGAGTGTGGCGAAAAAATGATCCGAAATAAGAACAAAACATGGGTATGTTAATCCTGCCAAGCAAGGCACCCATGAAGATCAGACACTTTTTTATAATTCGCAATATGCAAGACAATAAAGCCCCGACCTGCTTTCGCGGATCGGGGCTTTCCTATAAGTATTATTGCAAGTCCTTCTCGGAAGACCTAAGGACATTTAATGCGCCAAATATTAACTTAGTCTCTTCAGAAGTTAAGCGCTAACGACACATCCCCGCCCTAACAAAAGTCAAATCCAACGCCATGTCAGGAACCTTGACTCGCAGCACTTGGTCTCGAACATCACCGATATCCAGAACAAAAGCTTGATGGCCGCGCTGCTGCATTTTTTTGGCAAATTCCTGCGGGGTGCTGAAAGACCCTATGTCCCCCGTTTTGCGATTGGTGCTGGAGAGAGGTGCGCACTCTCCTTCACGGGAACCAAGCCTCCAGCTGTTTTTATCGACTTGAGCTGACGCTTTGGGCTGAGCGGGAGTAGCGCTTCTGGTGGGCATACTTCGCTTCACAACAGGTTTCGGCGCGGGGACTACGGCCTGACGCGCTTTGCTGACAGCTGCAGATGTTTGTGCAGGTGTCGTAGTCACTTTTTCAGCGACCTCTGGTTGCTCAGGGGCTTCTTCTCCGGGCGCGACGCCACCGGCCACGGCCAGGGTCGCCAACATCAAGATACTCAGCAAAGGGCAGAGGATCCGGCGCATCTTCGACATACTCTTCTCCATAATATAAACAAACCCCTTCTTATCGATTATTGCATCCAAGAACATCTTACCTGATACCGGATTAAGGACAATCAAAAAATACCGACATTCAAGGCCTCTGCCTGGCGTCGTAATGCTCGCAGAGTGTACCGAGGTAACGTGATCCTATCTGTTCACAAGCCAGCGCCCTTTTTATCGGCGGCAGCTTCAAGATGACACCAAGCAGCGCGGCAAGGGCCCTATGGCTCCAAAGCACCTGATTATCGAAGATCAGGTTCTGCAGTTTGCCGCGCTCAATCGCCATCAGCACACTCTTGTGAGTTGAATTGACCGGTGTGATCACACGACTGGCGCGGGAGGCCATTGTCAGGGCTGAAAGGCGGCAGTTGCTTACGCAGACCCCGCAGCCGAGGCAGAGTGCCTCATCGATGACGGCGCGCTTACAACCAGAACCATCAGCCTGTTCGGCCTGTAGAGAGATGACCTTGACCGGACAGGAAGAGAGACAACGACCGCAACCGCTGCAGTTATCCTCTACCCTCGCGATAAAGTTGCTGGTATGCACCGGCTTTTCATAGCCGAAGCGTTGCGCGGCAAGCAGGGCTTCGCAACAGCAGGAGCAGCAATTGCAGATGAAGCTGACCTTGTTCTGAACATTCTCGCCAAATTGAACCAGGTTCTGCTCGCAGGCTTTGTGCAGCAACTCTTTGCACTCCGAAGGTTCGACACGACGGGCATAGTCGCTACGAATGAGAGAGGAGGCCACGGAATTAAAGGTCATGCAGATATCCATCTCGGCATCGCAGGCCCGGTTCTGATGTTGACGCTTGTGGCGGCAGTAACAGAGTCCAATCCCAATATCTGTCGCTGTCTCTATAACCTCTGTCACCCTCTCATAATCCAGAACATGCAAGGCATTTTCATTGCTGAGGATCTCTTCCTGAACAAAAACCCGGCCAAGCTGGGTGGCGCCTGTAAGAAACAGTTCGCGAATAAAGTCTTCCTCAACGCTGATGTACTGCTCGTAGAGTTCACTCAACAACTTCTGATCAATATCATCACGGGTTCGCATCAGGGCAAATTCGAAAAACCCAGCCATAGGCGGAGGGAGGATATATTCCGTTTTGCCATTGAGTTGAAAGTCAATCAGTAGAGCCCTGCCAGCCAGACGCTGCAAGGACTTTTCGGCCGCCGTCACGGTAACCTTCCAGTTTTTTGCCGCCTGTGAAGCAGTAAAGGGTTTGATAGGCAGTGCTGCAACCAGCTCCGCCTCCTCGGTGCTGAAGAGGAGGTCGATAATGCGGTAAAGCAATTCTGAGGGAGGAGCGCCCTGGGGAGAAATGTTCAGACGATTGGACAGTTTCTGATAAGAAGCGCGCGAAGTGTGATGGGCCACTGCTGCCTCCGCTTGGGAATCTATTGGATCCTCTTCAAGATCGTCCGAACGGCTTCCGGGTAGATTCAGACAGAGAGGACCGCGTCGCGGGTGGATTCTTTGACACGGTACATCGCCTGATCAGCCAAGCGAATCAGATCGTCCTTGGAATCAGCATCGTCGGGGAAAGTGGCGATACCGAAGCTTGCTGTCATTTTAAAGGGTTTGCCGTTGTCGTCACGGAAATCATAAGCACGGAACAGCTCGCAGAGCTTGGTTGCCAAGGTCATGGCTCCGCTCTTGCCGGTGTTCGGCAGCACGATAACAAATTCGTCGCCGCCGTAGCGGGCCGACTTACAGATTTTGCGGACGTTATCTTTGATCAGCTTGCCGATCTCGGCAAGGGTGCGGCTACCGACCAGGTGGCCACAGGTGTCGTTGATTTTTTTGAAGAAATCGAGGTCGATGAAGATCAGAGACAGCTTGCCGCCGAACCGACGAACCCGCTCAATCTCCTCTTCAATCAGGGTGTGCAAGTAACGGCCGTTGTAGAGACCGGTGAGGTCGTCTGTGATGACCAGCTCACTGATGCGCATGAAGTTGCGGGCGTTTTCGATGGCTATCGCCGCATAGTCGGCGATGGTCAGTAGAATCTGCAGGTCTGCGTCTTTGAAGATTTTTTCGTTGGGGCCGTTAACCAGTTCGATCACGCCGAGGACATGATCTTTGCTGCGGACCGGGACGCAGAGGACCGATTGGGTAATAAAAGAGGAGGCTATGTCAAACTGGTCGGAAAAACGTTCATCTCTGGTGACATCAGGGATGACCAGGGCTTCACCGTGCTCTGAGACCCAGCCCGCAATCCCTTCACCGGAAGCAACCTTCATTCCTTTGAGTTTCTCTGCTGCCGGGGAAACCGCGATTTCAAAAGTCAAGTCGCCGGTTTCCTCATCGCGCAGAAGCAATGACCATGACTGGGTTTTCAACAAGCGCCCGACCTGATCCATGATCAGGGTCAGCACGTTCTCAAGCTCAACGGTAGAGGTTAAAGCCTTACCGATCTCAATGAGAACTTCGAGTTCGCGGTTGCGTCGTTCCAGAGTTTTAAGCAGATGGGCGTCGGTAGACAAGGCGTTCCCCACTTAATAAATAAAAAATCATATGGGCGTTTAAAAATATCACTCGCACAAATAACATATTCTTCAAAAAAGGTCACGGAATTACCTCAAGGGCGCTTTCCTGCAAAGATGAGGCGCTCTGATATACTAAGATTGTTAGCACAAACACATGGTTGGATTATGACTGACGGCTTGTTGGACAATATTATTGAACTGGAGAAGCGCATCCAGGCTGAGGTGTCTGCAGAGCAGGCACGTGCAAAGGAGTGGCAAGCCCGGGAGTTGTCGACTCTGCTGGTTGAGTGCGCTGATACCCGAAAGATCGAGGAGGCTCGCTGTCGAAGGTTGTTTGCTGAACAGGAAGAGCAGCTTAAGGGTGAAGGAACGGCCCTTGAAGAAGCCGCTTGCGCCTGGTGCCAGCGGCTCTTGGCTTTGAATGACGAGGTATTGCACGATGTTTTGAAACGGCATCTGGCAGCCATCCTGCCAGGGGGTGATTATGATCATCCGCATGGCCAAAGTTGAAATCGTCGGCCCCAAGCAGGACCTTCTGAACACCCTCGACCTCCTGCACGACAGGGGCATTTTTCAGCCCGATCCACAGCTGCTGGAACGGATTAAACTGGCACGTGAAGACAACCTCCAGGCCCTCGTTCTCGACGAGAGCAACCTTCACGAGCGCAGTTTTTTTCAGGGTCTCTTTGAACGCATCACCCAACTTCTTGCTCTTCTGCCTGAAGCCTCCGAAGACATTCCACCGCTCCAACCTCTACCGGTTATGGATCTGCTCGACGAACTGGTCGACAAGCATCTTTTAAGCGCCCGTGAGACGGTGCGCCAGCTCACTGACTGTCATAATGAAGTCGATGATCTGCAGCGCGATCTGGTTTTCTGGCAGGCCCTGGCGCCACTCTTAGGTGACCTGCCCGAGGATTCTAACCTGGAAATTTTCGGTGTTACCATTCGTGATGCCTCCCAACTGAAGGCCCTTGAAGACTCATTACAAACGCTCACTCAAGGCCGTTGCCACATCAGCAGCGCCACAACGGCCGGCGGTACGCTGGTAGGATTGATCGCCACCGATCGCGAGACCTCTGGACCTTTACGCCAAGCCCTCACCAAGGAGCATGTGCCCGAGCTCTCTCTTCCCGAAGAGTTCGCTGATCTTCCTCTGCCTAAACGCATCCTCGCCCTGCAGGACAGGCTCGATTTACTCCAGGCATACGCTCAAGGACTCGAAACTGCACTGCGCGACCTTGATGTGCAGTGGCGACCAATCTATCGGCGCGCCCTGGACTGGTTGGCTGAACGTCTGACCCTGTACCGCGCGACAGCAACAGCTTATACGACCCAACTCTGTTTCCTCATTCAGGGCTGGATGGCTGAAAACGAAGTCTCCGACTTGCGCAATGATCTCAACCAGGCCTTTCTTGGCCGTGTGGTTGTTGAGCAGCAGGCCATTCTCGATGAGGAGGTCGAGCAGGTTCCGGTCATGCTGCGCAACCCCGGTTATTTTGCGCCATTTGAAGTGCTTTCCCGCTTACTTCCTTTGCCGAAGTACTCCTCCTACGATCCGACCCCGATGATCGGCATCTTCTTCCCGGTCTTCTTCGGTATGATCCTCGGTGACATCGGTTACGGTTTAATCTTGCTGTTAATTGCTCTTTTTCTGGCCAAACATTACCAACCGCACCATTTGGCCAGCGATCTCGGCAAGATCCTCGGTGTGGCGGCACTCTATACTCTCTTTTTCGGTGTCCTTTACGGCGAATTTTTCGGTGATCTCGGAGAAACCTGGCTTGGCTTGCATCCTCTCTGGTTTGATCGCGGCAAAGCGGTTTTGCCCATGACCGTTTTTGCCCTGACCGTGGGCGTTGTTCATGTCCTGCTTGGCATCACTCTCGGCGCCCTGGCCGACCTGCGCCGCCACAAACCGCGCCTGGCGCTTGTTAAATTGGCCACCCTGCTGTCCTCACTGCTACTGGTTCTAGCCGTGGTTGGCTACTTCTATCCCCAGTCGTGGCTACAAACCGGCCCGCTCCTGATCGGTGTCGGTATCCTTCTGCCGGTGTTGATTGCAGCCGAGGGACTGCTTGCGCCCCTTGAACTGCTGAAAACCATGGGCAATATCATATCGTACATTCGTATCATGGCGATCGGCTTCAGCTCTGTGCTCCTGGCAATGGTCGCCAACCGCCTGGGAGGCATGACCGGAGATGTCATGGCCGGGATTCTGGTCGCCGGCATCCTGCACGCATTCAACCTGTTGCTGGGAGTGTTCGCTCCAACGGTTCACTCTTTGCGTCTGCATTACGTGGAGTTCTTCGGCAAGTTTCTCGACCTGGGGGGGCGTCGCTTCGATCCCTGGCAGAAACGCTCCCCGTAAATGAGAACCCGGAAGGAGACGTCTTATGGAAAAAGTCTGGATTGCATTTGCCGCCGCGCTGGCGATCGGTCTGCCAGCCATCGCAACCGCCTGGGCCCAGTCGCGTATCGGCGCCGCTGGTGCCGGCACCCTGGCGGAGAAACCGGAACTGACCGGGGTCATCATCATCCTGGTCGCCATTCCGGAAACCATGGTTATCCTCGGCTTTGTTGTCGCCGCCATGATTCTACTCATGTAGTAAGACAATGGGTGAATCAGAGTTGAAGATAGCCCTGCAACGCGAGGGTGAGGAACAGGTTCGCGCCTTCTGGCAAGCGGCCGAAGAGAAGGTCGCAAAACGACGCCAAGAGCTCAAGGAAGAGCAGCAGTTGCTGCGACTTGAAGCCGAACGGCAGCTTCAATCCGAAGTCTCACGGCGACGCAACAGCCTGCTTGCTAAATCCCGGAGGCAAGTGATGGCAAGCCGTCTGCATGCCGAGGCTCTTCTTGACGAACGCCTGCAAGGTCTGGCGTCGCGATTACTGACAGAACTGACAGAAAAGAACCGTGAGGTGCTATGGCAGGCTTTATGTGCCGAGCTGCCGCCTGCCGAGTGGGGCAAGATCACTGTGTCTCAAGCGAGCCAGGGTTTGGCGGCGCGGGATTTCCCGACGGCCGAAGTTGAGCTTGATGATGCCATCGCCGGTGGTCTGATCGCTACGAGTCGCAGCGGCGTGAGGGTCGACAATACACTGGCCTGCCGCTTGCGCAGAGCCTGGCCCGACCTGCTGCCGCAACTGATGAGTGAATTGCGTCGATTGGTGGATAGTGATGAAACTGCTTGATTCGACAAAACCTGCTGAATTGCCAACGGAAGCGCTACTGGCGCGTTTGCGCAGTCGGCGTGCCGGGATCGACCTTCTTGATCCTGTCGCGACAGAATCGACCGAGGCGAGCGTCTGGGTTTACCAACGCCTTAACAAGCGTTTGCGTCTTCGGCTTGAGCCCTTCTTTGAATTGCTCGCCATGCATAACCTGACTCTGCAGCTGAGATACCTCCTTGCAGGAGAGCTGCCGGCGACTATCTTAAACAATGCTCTGCTGGTGAAGCCCTTACGACAACTGCTTGCAAATAGTGGCGAAAACCAGGCCTTGATCGCGCAGCTGGAAGCTGCTCTGGTCAGCGACTACCCTTTTACCTTTGGGTTGACTGTGACCTACAGAGTGCAAGGCCCCGGTGGTGTGGAAAGGCAGCTCGCTGATGGCATGCTTGTCGACGCACTTGAGAGGAGCAGAAATCTTCCTCTTAAAAGGACCTTAGGCTACCTGGTCGACATGCGCAACTGCCTGATGCTGAGCAGGCTCTGGCGATGGCAGGTCAAGCAACCGCCAGCATTAACAAGCGGAGGCAACCTCGACCGAAACAACCTGCAGAGAATCTGGGCCAGGCACGACAGCGAGCGGCTCACCCGCCTGGCGGAACGACTGACAGGAGAGTCCTTGAGGAACAGCAAAAGGGATGGCGGAGTCACAATCGGTATGGAGCAAGCTTTTTTGTGCGGTTTGACGCGCCTGCTGCGACGTTTGGGTCGCGACCCTCTCGGACTGGCGGTGATCATCGAATACCTCTGGCGAGTCGAGCTTGCCGTGCACAACCAGCTGTTACGCAAGACCTTGTCCGATGATCGGGACTCATTGCTTGAGGAGGTTCTGCTGCTATGAAAGAAATTCTCTTTCTAACCTGTGCCGACAGCTCTCCAGGCTTTGCCCTTACCGGTGTTCGACAGCAGACGCTTATTCCTGAAGCCACCTGGGAGGCAATCCAGCAGGCTTGTAGTGATCCCGAGGTCGGTGTGATTGCTGCCGATAGCCGTCTGCTTGAAACGCTTGACCCGATCAGGCTGCGGGAGTTGACGGATCGTTGGCCCGGGGTTCTGGTCACCTTGCCGGCTCCTGCCGACAGGCGCACACCACCGAGCGACGAATTACAGCGCCTGGTGCAGAGAGCCCTTGGTTACCATGTGAGGTTGCAGCGATGAACGGTACTGTCACCAGCATCAGCGGCGCCACAGTCTGTGTCGATCTTTTGGATCTGAAGATCGGTGACCGTGTCTTTGTCGGCACAAGTCACCTGACCGGGGAAGTGGTCCGTATTGATGATAAGATTGCCACGGTGCAGGTCTTTGAAGAGAACCGCGGCCTCGGTATCGGTGAGCCGGTGACAACCGCCGGTGGTCCGCTGACCGTGGCCCTCGGGCCGGGCCTGCTCGGAGGCATTTTCGATGGCTTGCAGCGCCCTCTGCCTCTTCTGCTTGAGAATGGCGGCGACTTTGTCAGCAGCGGTCAGAACCCTTTTCCAATTGATCGCAAAAAAATCTGGGCAGTCACCACAAATAAAAAATCAGGTGACCACCTGCATTCAGGCGAGGCCTTTGCCAAGGTTCGCGAAGGTCACATCGAACACCTGCTGCTGATGCCTCAAGATGGCACGCTGCAGCAACTTGAAGAGGGCAGGCTGACTCTCGAGAACCCTGTCGCCACACTTGCAGACAAGCAACCCTTGTACGGCTGGCACAGTTGGCCGGTGCGCAAGGCACGGCCTTATCAGAGCAAATTGCCGCCGACCAGGCCGCTGGTCACCGGCCAGCGCTGCCTTGATTTCCTCTTTCCTTTACTGAAGGGGGGCGTCGCCATGGTGCCGGGTGGTTTTGGCACCGGCAAAACCGTGCTTGAGCAGACGATTGCCAAATTCGCCGATGTTGACGTGGTGGTTTATGTCGGCTGCGGAGAACGCGGCAACGAGATGGCCGGACTGCTTGACGAGTTCGGCGAGCTTGAGGATCCTCGCACTAAGCGACCGCTCAAGGAGCGCACCATCATCGTCGCCAATACGTCCAACATGCCGGTTGCCGCGCGCGAGTCCTCGATCTTCACCGCTGTGACCATGGCGGAGTATTACCGTGATATGGGGCTCGATGTCCTGTTCCTCGCCGACAGCCTGTCGCGATGGGCCGAAGCCTTGCGCGAAATCTCTTCGGCGCTCGAAGAAATGCCCGGCGAAGATGGTTACCCGACCTACCTCGGCTCGCGTCTGTCAGGTTTTATCGAACGGGCCGGCGTCGTGAAAACCCTCTCGGGGGGACAGGGTTCTCTGAGCATGATTCTGGCGGTGTCGCCGCCGGGGGCCGACTTCGCCGAACCGGTCACCCAGGCCTGCCTGCGCGTGTCCGGTGCCCTCTATATGCTCGATACGCAGTTGGCCCATAGACGCCATTTCCCGGCGATCAACTGGACCCAGAGTTTTTCCCTCTACAGCGACACCGCCATGGCTCATTTTGTTGAAGAGCATGAAGAATGGGCCAAGCTGCAGGCGCGCTGTCGCGATATTTTGCAACGTGAAGATGCCTTGCGCGAGGTGGCAGAGGTGGTTGGCATGGAAGGATTGCAGGATGGTGATCGCCTGTTGATGCGTACCGCCGAAAAAATTCGCCTCGACTTTCTCTGCCAGAACAGTTTCACCGAAGACGCTTTTGCTGCTCCAAAAAGCACGATCGAGAGCATCACCACGCTGGTTGCTGAACATGATCAACTCTCTGCCGCCCTGGCTAACGGAGCCCTGCTCGACGACCTGCTCAAGGAGGCTGCCCATGCGCCTCGCTGAACATCAATATCGTTCGGTCAGCGCTATCCGCGGACCTCTGCTTTTCCTGGAAAAGGTCTTTGCCGCCCGGCTTGGGGAACTGGTACGGATCGACGCCCCTGACGGTAGGACTCTGACGGGTGAGGTGCTGAAGATCTTTGGCGACCAGGTTCTGATCCAGGTCTTTGGCGGCACCCAGGGATTGGATACCAAAAGGACCAGCGTCAACTTTAGCGATGCGGTGATGCGTGCCCCGCTCGGCGCCGGTGTGCTGGGCCGCGTTTTCGACGGCTCCTTTCGACCGATTGACGATCTGCCCATGTTCATCCCGGAATTTCGTCAGCCGGTCATCGGCGCACCGATCAACCCGGTAGCACGGGCTCACCCGGAAGAATTTATCGAGACCGGTTTCTCAACTATCGACGGGCTGAATACTCTGGTTAAAGGCCAAAAATTGCCGATTTTCACCTGCGCCGGCCTGCCAGCGCGGGAGATGACGGAGCAGCTGTTACACCAGGCTCGACTCCCCGATGGCGGCCCCTTCGTGCTGGTCTTTGTCGCTCTTGGCCTGACTCACTTCGAGTACCAGTTTTACCGTCAAACCCTTGAAAATATGCAGAGCCGATTTGTCGCCTTCGTCAACCTGGCCGACGATCCGGTGGTTGAACGTCTGCTGGCGCCGCGCCTGGCTTTAACCGTCGCAGAAGATCTGGCCTTTCGTCAGGAGATGGACGTGCTGGTGATCATCACCGACATGACCAACTACTGTGATGCCCTGCGTGAAATTTCGACCGCCCGTGAAGAGCTGCCCGGCCGGCGCGGCTATCCCGGCCATATGTATTCCGACCTGGCCTCCCTTTATGAGCGCGCCGGTCGAATCCATGGCCGTAAAGGCTCGGTCACGCTACTGCCCACCGTGACCATGCCGGAAGACGATATCACTCACCCGATCCCCGATCTCACCGGCTACATCACTGAAGGCCAGCTTGTGCTCTCCCGCGAGCTGCACCAGAAAGGAATTTACCCACCGATCGATGTGCTGCCGAGCCTGTCGCGCCTGATGCAGCACGGCATCGGCAAGGGACAGACCCGTTCCGATCACCGTGACCTCTCCAATCAGCTCTACCGTACCTACGCCAAGGGTTGCGATCTGCGCCGCCTCGAGGCAGTGGTGGGCCGCGATGGCATGCTGGCCGAAGATCGTAAACTTCTCGACTTCGCCGATCGCTTTGAAGCCGACTTCGTCCACCAGGGGAGCAAGCGTCGAACCATCGATGAGACGCTCGACACAGCGCAGGCCCTGCTTGATGATTTCAGGGAGGTGGCACGATGATTCAGCCGACTCGTACCAACCTGCTGCTCCTCAAGGATCGCCTGCACGCGGTGCTCAACTGCACCACGATTCTCAAAGGCCGTCGCCAGGCGCTGATCAAAGAATTCCTCAAAATCACTAAGCCGTTGATGCAGTCCCGTGAAGAGGTCAGCCAGGCTTATGCCCGGGCCATCGACGAACTGCAGGTCAGCAAGGCCCGTGAAAGATCGGTTGCGGTCGATGCCCTCTCTGCAATCAGCCGCCGCAAGATCGCCGTGGAGGTGGCCGAGGGCAACCTGCTCGGCTTACGCTTTCGCGACCTGACCATGCATGAAACCGTGGCGCGCACATTCAATGAACGGCCCTATGATATGTACGGCAGCTCCCCCTGGCTAGACGAGGCAATTCATGAATTTGAAGGCATTGTCGAAGAGATGCTGTCGTTAGCAAATTTCGAAGGCAAGTTCCGGCGCCTCGCCGAAGAGCTGGTGCGCCTGACTCGCCGCATCCGCATTCTCGAAGAGCGGGTTACACCGGAGCTACATCTTGATATCCACGCCATGAGTCAATATCTGGCCGAAAGGGAGCGGGAGACTTATTTTCGACTGAAGCGCTTTAAGAGTTATGCGGAGCGACAAGGATTTAAGGGTTAAGGCATTAATTGGCTGCAGATAAAATCTGATGTACGCAGATAATAAATTTAGAACAAAGAAAACTATAGGGTTTGTTTTGTCCGGTCTTGTCAGATTTTATCTGCGGCTAATATAAAGCTTGGGTTAAAGATTGTCACTCGCCTGCTCAGACCACTTCTGCCACAACTCCCCATAGGGAATCGTCCGGAAATCGAGGCTCAAACGTTCCTGCGCCTTACCGGGAGCAAACCCCTGCTCCAGAACGGCTGCTTCGATCGCCGGCATATGCATCGCCCCCCAGGGAATAATGACGGTGTCGTAGCGTTTTAAAGTCTGAACCATGCCTGCAATGACAGCATCGTTACGCTTGTCGAGAATGTCCGCCATAACCCCGGCGAGACCCTCTTCAGACATATTTTCCTCGATCCAGAGGTTGTAATCGACAAGCCCTTCTGCGAGAGGTTTGTCACCAAACAGGCTACGGCCGAGAGCATTGAGAAATTCGATGGTTTTTGGTTCAAAACGGTTGAGGTCGATATCTGCGTTGGCGATATCCGGCTTGCCCGGTTCGCGGATCACCTGGCCGGCCACGCCAAGGCCGTCCAGTTCCACAGCGTTACCGTTGAGCCTCATCTTGTCTTGAGAGGTCAGGCCAATAAGCCCGGCCAGTTTGCTGTAATTGAACTGGCTCTCCAGCAAACGATCCTGGTCGGTCACACCTTCAGCGAGGATGATGGTCCCTTCCGTCGGTATCGATTTAGCCAGGTCTTCGTAGTACTCCTCTTTGCCGATGTGCATCATCCCCGCCAGGCGAATCTCCTTCTGTGCGAGGTGATAGCTGCGCTCGGTCATGTGAACACCGACCGGGCTGAGACGTAGAAAACCGGCAGTCTGCGCTTCGAGGTAATAGCTGGTGACGGCCAGGCCCGTATAAATCAGGACAAAAGGAGTGAGTAGCAGGTTGATGGCGGTAAAGCCGAGGGTGTTGCGCAGGCTGAACATCGGCGCCTGGGATTGCTCTTCTGTCAGCAGGTTTCGACCACCGAGACTACGCAGCAGGATAATGGCAATCGCGCCGATCACAACCTGGCTGATGGACGCCGTCAGTCCGAAGGCTTCACGGGCGACGAACCCCGAGAGCGGCCACATGGCCAGAGCGCTCCAGGAAGCAAACAGGGTTAATGGCAAAAAGGCCCGTTTTGGCAGACGTCGGTCGATGCCGAGGCATGCATAGAGGATCATGGAGAGGGCGATTACGACATAAGCGACAAAAAAACGGATCTCCGTCAAAGCCGGCATTGGTGAGGAAGCCAGCTGCAGGAGTTCGTCGATCAACGAGAGACCTGCGTCGATCAGGAAGAGGACAATATAAACATTGGCGAAACGGCGCATTGAAAATCCTTGCAAAGACGAAGTTGGTCGTGTTTCCAGTCTAGACCTTTTTACCGTGCAAATGAATAAAAAGATCGCAACAAAAAGCTTTCACCACAGAGGCACGGAGGAGACAGAGTCTTTGGCCATCAATAGCCTTTTCATCCAAAGGCGCGTGATTTGGCTCTAACTTGAGTGAGGGAAATGGAGTGGTAGAGGCCCTTTCTCCTGTAGTTAGATGCCATCCGAGAGAAGGCGTTAATCCGAAAACGGAACCCCTCTGAATAATTACAAATTGCCAAGGGGGTTAAGTATAGCTAAAATGCTGAAATAAGGACATTCTGTAGCTGTAAACGATTGACGGAACCCGGCGTCTTAATGAAAAAGAGATACCTCTATTGCTTGCTCTTTCTTGCTCCCGGCGCACTTCTCTCGCTGATCGCTGCGACAGCCATTACAGGAACAACAGCAGGTTTCCTGTGGATCTTTGTCTTTGGTGACAACACCTGGCCAACGATTGTTGATAGGGGCTTGGCTCTCCTCTTCCCGCTTACGTTTCTGGGGCTGTGGATCGCATTTGTCGGTGCAGGTTTTATGGCGGGCAAAAGGCTTGAGGTCGACCCGGGCCTCGATAAAAAGCACGTTTTCGCCTCTATCACCTTAACAATTGCGCCTCTCCTGTTCATTCTTTTGCACCAATATCGAGTCGGCAATATCGGCCCAAAACCGGACAGCGTCTTATGTGGCGATTTTTGTGCCGACAAAGGCTATTCGACAAGTGGCATGCCGCCAAGAGATTCAGGTGATCGTAGCTGTATCTGCTATGATGGTAATGGCAGCGAAATCATTAAGCTGCCCTTGGAGAATCTTCTTTCAAACGAGTCACGATAGAACTACGTTCAGACTCTGAAACAGTTAGCGGTGAGAAACAGGAGGAAAAGATGGGAAAAGAAACAGTTGCGGTTTATTGGGATTTTGAAAATATTCACGCCAGTCTATACGACTCGGCGAATGGCAGTGGCAGCTATGGCCGCACGCAAAACCGGAGCAAGACTCAGGACGTGCTGCTTGATGTGCAGGCGCTCTATGACTTTGCCACAACCTACGGCAACGTGGCGATCAACAAGGCTTATTGTAATTGGCAGTGGTTTGCAAGGTATCGTCACTCCCTGCTTAAATGCGCGGTTGAATTAGTCCAGATTTTCCCGCCCGGGGCATCAGCAAAGAATGGGGCCGATATCAAACTGTCTCTGGATGCCATCGAGGATGTGTTGCGGTTCCCGCACATCGACGCGATCATCGTGATCGGCGGAGATAGCGATTTCATCCCCTTGTCGCAAAAGATTAAGGCGGCCGGCAAAGACTTGATCGGAATCGGCTGTAAATCTTCAACCAATCAGCACTGGGCCAACAGTTGCTCCGACTTTAAGTATTATGAAACCTTCGTTGTTGAGAGCCAGAACGAGGAAAGTGTTGAAGAGGCAGAATCAGATATTATCAAGGTCAAGGATCCTGTCGAGCTGCTCTCCAAGGCGATCAAACAGATTGCCAAGAAGACCGGTGATGAGTGGGTGGTCAAGGCTGCCATTCGCCCTGTCGTAAAGCGCCTTGATCCGACCTTTGATGAGTCGAATTACGAGTGTAAAACCTTCGCCGAGTTACTTAAAAAGTATCCCAAGAGCTTCAAGATCAAACAGGGTGAACATGACCATCTCGTGAGTCTGATTGGTTAGCAACATGCGTATCACACTATTGCCTGGCGGCCTGGGCCAGGAACTTCTGGCTCGCTCAGAGACGCAACCGACCGGGCTCTGGGCAACCCGGTTCTTAATCGACGACCCGGATCTGGTTAAAGAGTTGCATCGCGATTACTTCTTGGCAGGAGCTGAGATTGCCACCACAAACAGCTATGCGATCCATCGTGACCGCCTGGCCCCGTTTGGCATCGAGGATCGTTTCGTGGATTTGCACCGGCTCGCATGCCAGCTTGCAGTCTCTGCACAGCAGGAACATGGCTCCGGCCTGGTGGCCGGATCGATGGGCCCAACGGGGCGATCCTATCGCCCCGACCTCGCGCCGCCGGCAGAAGAAGCTGCGGAGCTTTACGCCGAGATCGCCCGCTTGCAGGAACCTTATGTCGACCTTGTCCTTTGTGAAACCATGTCATCGGTTGAGCAGGCGCGTGGCGCGGTGATGGGTGCCCTGGTCGCCAACAAGCCTGTTTGGCTGGCGGTTACCGTTGATGACAAGGATGGTACAAAGCTGCGTTCGGGAGAACCGTTAACAGAGATAATCCCCCTGATCACAGAATTCAAACTGGCGGCGCTGTTGGTCAATTGTTCTGCGCCGGAAGCCGTGGATCAGGCCATCCCCCTGCTGGCAAATCGAGGCGTTCCCATAGGCGCTTACGCCAACGGCTTTGTGGAAATCGCCAAAGCCTTCCTGCAGCAGGGAGCAACGGTGGAGATATTGGAAAAACGCTCCAACCTGGAACCGAAGGCTTACACAGCCTTCGTGGATGGCTGGATCAAGCAAGGGGCAACAATTGTCGGAGGCTGTTGTGAGGTCGGCCCTGCGCATGTCGCTGAGCTGGCCAAACGATTAAGGCAAAGGAGGTTGCTATGACCGTAGAACTGTTTAAGGGAACGCTGGCCTGGAGCGCGGTCCTCAATATGGGCCTTCTGCTCTGGTGGTTTCTTTTTCTCACCTTGGCCCACGACTGGTTCTACAAGATGCACAGCAAGTTTTACCATATTCAAAGAGAGCAATTTGATGCCATCCATTATGCCGGGATGGCTTTCTACAAAATCTGTATTTTTACTTTTTTTATCGTGCCTTATCTGGCTCTTCGAATTATGACGTAACATAGAAGTAAAGGCTTCCTGCATGTACCGACAAGCTAGCAAAAACGATTACCAGTACGTCTTGGAAAAGGTCCAGCAGAAGACCTTGGTCTATGGCGATAGAACCATGATGGCAGAGTTCAGGCTGGGGCAGGGGGCCGATCTCCCCAGGCATAGCCATCCTCATGAACAGACCGGCTACCTTGTCAGCGGAGAGCTCACGTTGACGATCGGTGATGAGACCCGTCAGGTTAAACCGGGTGACAGTTGGTGTATCGCAGGGGATGTTGAACACAAAGCAACGGCTGTCGAAGACTCTGTAGCGATCGAGGTTTTCTCTCCGCTACGAGAAGATTACATTCCGCAAGCATGATGCCTTTTTTTCGTTATACAGCCATGGTCTTGCCGCAGGTTCTGATTTTCCTTCTGGTGGCGGCCACCCACGATATGCTCGGCGGCTGGAATCAGACCGACGATGCCATGGGCACGGTGCTGATTCTATTTTTACTCAGTCCGGTGGTGACGCTGGCTCTGCTGGTTACCGAGATAGTCAGGTGCTATAAAGCCAGGAAAGGGGAGCGAAGCAAGACTTTCCTCTTCATCGGTTTGGCGATGGTTCTCTTTATCGAAGCTCTCGCCATCGATTATTACTTTCTCACACAACTTAGGATGTAGCGTTTGCATGGAAATTCTCTATGAGGATAATCACCTGCTGGTGGTCAACAAGCCTGCCGGCCAGCTGGTGCAGGGCGACCAGACTGGACACACCACCCTGCTTAAAGAAGCCAAGGCTTGGTTGAAAGAGAAATACAACAAGCCCGGCAATGTTTTTCTCGGCCTGGTGCATCGCCTTGACCGCCCGGCCTCGGGCGTTGTGGTTCTGGCCCGCACCACCAAGGCCGCGTCGCGGCTTTCCGAAGAGATTCGCAGCCGCCGGCCACGAAAAAGCTATTGGGCTCAGGTTGCCGGTGAAGTTCCACTTCAGGGGCAATTTATCGATCAGCTCGAACGGGATGAGTTCAATTCTCGAGTGGTCGCTGCTCCGGCCGGGAAAGAATCACGTTTAAGCTATAAGCGCCTCAACTATGTTAATGGCGTCAGTCTCGTTGAAATCGCCCTGGAAACAGGACGACATCACCAGATTCGGGTTCAGTTCAGTCATCGAGGGTTTCCGATTCTGGGAGATCGGCGCTACGGTTCAAGGCAGTCTTTTGGGGCGGATGCCATTGCCCTGCATGCTCGCGAGATGGTCATCCGCCATCCGACCCAGCGTGATGAAATGAGCTTTGTTGCTGAACCGAATGAAGATTGGTTGAATCTAGCCTGACAAGGGAGGTGCCACCGTGAAATCACTCAAAGAGCTATATCGAATCGGGACCGGTCCCTCCAGCAGTCACACCATGGCTCCGTGTAAGGCTGCTGAGCAGTTTCTTGCGCGACATGCCGCTGCGGCTTCCTTCCGGGTCACGCTCTTCGGCAGCCTAGCCGCAACCGGCAGAGGGCACTTGACCGACAAGGCGCTGGAGGATGTTTTTGCGCCCCGCGCCTGTGAGATTCTCTGGAGGCCGGAGACTGAGCTGCCTTTTCATCCCAACGGTATGTACTTTGAGGCTCTGGCCGGAGATAGCCGCGTTCTCGAAAAATGGGAAGTCTACAGCATCGGCGGCGGTGCTCTTCAGGAGGCAGGGAAAGAGGTCGCGAGCGAAGACGTTTATGCTCTGAACAGCATGGAAGATATCCTGAAGCGCTCTGCCGAAACGGGCGAGTCGTGCTGGGAATATGTGGCCAGCTGCGAAGGGGAGGATCTTTATCCGTTCCTCGACGGGATCTGGGACGTCATGTCAGAGTCTGTCGTGCGGGGGCTGAATCATGTTGGGGTTCTTCCCGGTGGCCTGGGCGTGGCGCGCAAGGCGCAGGCGTTTCATCGCAAAGCCTCTCTCTACGGCCCGGATTTTAAACGCAATGGCCTGCTCTGGGCCTATGCTCTGGCTGTTTCCGAAGAGAATGCTTCCGGTGGCATTATCGTCACTGCGCCGACCTGTGGCGGCAGTGGCGTTTTGCCGGCGGTTTTGCGATACTTGAGCGAGAGTCTCGATTGCAGCAGGCAAGACATTCTGCGAGCGCTGGCAACGGCCGGACTGGTCGGTAATCTGGTCAAGCACAACGCCTCAATCTCTGGGGCGGAGGTTGGTTGCCAGGGCGAGGTTGGCACGGCTTGCTCTATGGCCGCAGCGGCAGCGACCCAGTTACACGGCGGCACGGTGCGCCAGATTGAATATGCGGCAGAGATGGGGCTGGAACATCACCTTGGCCTGACCTGTGACCCGGTTAATGGCCTGGTGCAGATCCCATGCATAGAACGCAACGCGCATGCTGCGACACGGGCTTTAAGCTGCTGTCATTTTGCTTTGCTTTCAGGTGGTGAACACAAGATCACTTTTGATGAAATAACCCTTGTCATGAAAGAGACCGGCAAGGCTTTGCCGTCTATTTATCGTGAGACCTCCGGGGGTGGAATTGCCGAGGCTTATCGGCAGCGTAAGCAAGATTAACAAATCAACAAAACCTCACCACAGAGTCACAGAGGGCACAGAGAGAACCGTAACCAATTCAGGCATTCTCTGTGTTCTCTGTGACTCTAGTGAGAGAAACGAACGGGTGTTTTCACTTTCCTCGTCAATTGATATCCTCAGACAACAAGGAGATCGACAATGCGCATTCTTCGCCCTCTAACAACCCTGATGTTGCTCGTTGCCATGAGCTTGCCCGTTACTGGCTGCATGCCCACAGTGGGGGAAGCTTTTCCTTACTACAAGGTTCGCCAGATAGAAGTGGAGAAAACCACTATGGCAGAGATACGGGAGATGTTTGGTGAGCCGTGGCGTACCGGTCTCGAAAATGGTGAACGAACCTGGACTTATGGTGAGTATGGTGTCAAGATTTCACGCGATCTGGTGATTCGTTACGATGATCGAAACGTGGTTAAATCTTACAGCTTCAGTTCTTCGGAACCCGAGGACGCAAACCTATAGCGTTAAAAGGTACTTTGTGGGAATGACCGCCCTGACAACCTATTTGATCGCCATTACCCTGCTGACCATTACGCCAGGCGTCGATACCATGCTGGTGATTCGTAACACCGCGCGCGGCGGTTGGCGAGATGGCGCGGTGAGCAGCCTCGGTATTTGCTCCGCGCTCTTTCTGCACGCCACTATCTCAGCGGTGGGGATATCGGTGATCCTCTTGCAGGCAGCCTGGGCCTTCAGCCTTTTGAAAATGGCAGGAGCCGGCTACCTGATCTGGTTAGGCCTCAGCAGTTGGCTAAAGATTCTCAAACAAGAAAAGTTCGAGATTGTAAATGGGAAACCGTCGGGGGGCGCTTTTCTGGTGCAGCGGTCCTTGCGGGAAGGTTTCCTCTCCAACATCCTCAATCCGAAGACGGCCATTTTTTACATGGCTTTTCTACCCCAGTTTATCAATCCTGCCCAGTCGGCACTCCTGCAGTCGCTCTTTCTTGCCGGTTTGCACTTTGTCATCGCCATGATCTGGCAGTGTCTGCTCGCCCTGATGGTCAAACAACTCAAAATCTGGTTGCAGCGGCCGAGAGTCAGCCAGGTTTTTGATGGGGTCACAGGCACAGTGATGATTGCGCTCGGCTTGCGAGTAGCAACTGAAAGTTGATTCTATAGTTCCACAGTTCGAGATATTGTAGATGACCTGACTCCAAACTTTGTGCCATCAATACTTTTAATGCAATAAGGGCTGATCACCTGATGATCAACCCTTATTGCATTGATAATTCTTTTGCTAAAACCCCCAAGACCTCCTGATATTAACTTTCCGGCTCACTGATAGACTTTACCCCGTCATGCTTTAAGAGACTCTGAATGGACAGCAAGTATTCTGTGGAAAGATCTAAAAACTGGAGGCCGACACCAGGCGGAAGCTCAGGTTTCTTTGGCTCGTCTTGCGCGTTTACCCAAGCGACCTTTGCACTGCAATTGACCACTTTATCTGCATCCGGCAATGTGAAGCTGAGTAACACTTTATCGTTAACGGAAAAACTGGTTTCCGTTTTGAGGAAAAGTCCGCCGCTACTCAAATCCACGCTAAAGCCGTAAAGCACCATTTCCTGTGAGGGTCCATAATAGACACGTAACTCGGCCTGCAAGGATCTTCTTGAGTTTTCTGTTGCCGGAATTGTTGCTTTTGTATCCATCGAAACCCTCCAAGGGCGATAATGTAGTAATTCCAGCATCCTACATCAGGCAAATGGTAAGGTCAAAGGTGGCAGAGGCCCTGTTGTTCTTCTGGCATAAATGTCCCTACGTTGTGTCTCAGGAACTAACCTTAAAACAGTCATCTATCCCATCTGCGTAACTTGTCGCTTTTAACCCAAAAGTCTCCTGCCATTCCTCCGGATCACAAACGTTTCCTTCGATAAGCATTGTGAGTTGGTCGCTGGTAATAGGAAAATGCTCACTGCTCTGCATCATCTTGATCAACGGTTTGATCATAAAAAGCGGCTGGTGAAGTTTGGTGGCGAGGCCCTTGCCCATGGCCTGCGAAGTCAAGTCAAGAATCTCATCGTAACTGTAACTTTCTCCGCCGCCCTGATGATAGGTCTTGCCGATCGTTTCCGGCATCTCCAAGGCCTTAACGAAGCTGGACGCCACCTCTTTCAGGGCCACCGGCTGCATGCGATACTGTCCGTCGCCGATTACCGGCACAACAGGGAGTCTGCGGATGACCTCAGAGAGCATATGGACGAACTCACTCCCCTGGGCAAAGATCAACGACGGGCGAAAAATCGTCCACTCAAGATTGCTGTTACGAACAAGCTCCTCAGCTTGCCACTTGGTACGGTGATAACCTGTATTGCTGCTTTCACGGGTGCCGTTTGAGCTCATATGCAGGTAACGGCTGACGCCTTGTTCCTCAGCGGCCTTCAGCACATTTTCGGTGCCCACGACGTGCATTTTTTTAAAGGTGACGCCACGCCCCGGAAACTCTCTAATAATGCCGACCAGGTGGATCACCGCGTCACAACCCTCCGGTCCACCGACCAGGCTGGCAGCATCGGAAATATCGCCAGGGTGGATCTCCACTCCATCAGTCGCCGTCAATTTATCTTCAGAGCCCTCTCGCACCAGGGCTCGCACGCTATGGCCGGCCGATACCAGCTGCCGCAACACTTCACTGCCAACAAATCCTGTTCCGCCGGTGAGAAAAACCTTCATAGCCTTCATCCTTTAGTTTGGATTTCCGCGGACCTCGTGCCGGGGCCGCGTTCCGGTTCTTAGCCCTTAACCACTGCCATCGGTTTCAGTCTTGCCACGATGCGGCCGATTCCCGCCCGTTCAATCACCTGGACAACATCTGCAACATCCTTGTAGGCCTCAGGCATCTCCTCTGCTACGGTCGCACGTCCCGCTGCCCGCACCAGGATACCCTGCTTTGCCATGTCGCCGATGATATCCCGGCCCCGAGCGGCTTTTTTGGCCGCATGTCGAGACAAAACACGTCCTGCGCCATGACAAGAAGAGCCAAAGGTTTCTTGGTAAGCACCAGCAGTACCGGTCAGGACGTAAGAATATCGGCCCATATCACCCGGAATCAGAACCGGTTGCCCGATCGGCTGATAAACGGCAGGAATCTCTTTGTGACCTGGTGGGAAAGCCCGTGTTGCGCCTTTGCGATGTACACAAAGTTTGCGCTCCTGGCCGTTGATGCTGTGTGTCTCCCACTTGGCAATATTATGGCAGACGTCGTAGATAGTCGCCATGCGCAGATCAGCAGAACCTTTACCTAAGATCTCTTCGAAGGTTTCTCGCACATGGGAAGTAATCATCTGTCGATTGGCGAAGGCATAGTTGGCGGCGCAGGCCATGGCAGCCATGTAATCACGCGCTTCATCGCTCTGCAAGGGAGCACAACAGAGCTGTCGATCTGGGAGAATAATACCGTACTTGCGTGCAGCTTTGAGCATGATCTTTAGATAGTCATCACAGACCTGGTAACCGAGGCCTCGACTGCCGGTGTGAATACTGACAGTCACCTGGCCAGGATAAAGACCAAGGACCGCCGCGGCATCTTCGTCGTAAATCGCTTCGACTTGCTGAATTTCCAAAAAGTGGTTGCCGCTGCCCAGGGTTCCGAGTTGCGATCGCCCCCGCTCAAGAGCACGTTCTGAAACTTTCTCCGAATCGGCCCCGGCGATCGTGCCGTGATTTTCAATATACTCAAGTTCGTTATCGTTGCCGAAACCCTGCTCTACCGCCCAGGCAGCACCCTTGGTGAGAACGTGCCTCTCCTCTGCAATCGAGAGTTTGAAGTCACTGTGATGAGAACCGACTCCGGTTGGAATGTTACGGAAGAGTGCATCAGCAAGACGATCTAGGTGGGGGTGGATTTCCTTCGCGTTCAGGTTGCTTCGCAAGAGGCGTACTCCACAGTTGATGTCGTAGCCGACCCCACCGGGAGAGACGATCCCTTGCTCGGCATCAAAGGCCGCGACTCCACCGATCGGGAAACCATACCCCCAGTGAATGTCGGGCATGGCCATGGAAGGGCCGACGATTCCGGGCAATGTTGCGACATTGCAGACCTGCTCCAGGGCTTGCTCACGACGCAGATCCTGCATCATGGCCGGAGAGGCGAAAACCAGGCCGTCGGTCCGCATGGCGCCTTCTCGGGGAATGCGCCAACGGCATGAGTCCAGTTGTTGAACCTTGATCGCCATAAACTTTCCTAGAGGTCAACGTAAACTCTGGCGTGCCATACACCAGAGGTCTCTTCCAGGCAGGCCTGATAATAGGTGATCGCTTTGACCTGTCGCTCAACATGATGACGTTTCTGGTCAAAGGCTTCGCCCGAGAGTGTCGCCCACAACTCACCTTCTTCGAAAGTATCGATCCGAGATGCCGCCAGAACAAGGTTGTTCTGTTCGCACCAGTAAAGGATCTCGTTAAGCCATGCCACCATAAGCTCCACAGAATTTTCCTCGCGCAGATGGACCTTTGTCACGATGCTCACCGAAACGGGGCTGTCGCCAAACAAAACCATCGTCAACCCTCTGGCCATTTCCTCCAATACTTTCGGGCAGGATTCTGCACGGGCTTCTATACCCATATCAGCAGTGTGTTCTAGCAGTCGATAGCCTTTGTTCATCAACTTTTCCCATCGCTCCGGTTTAATGACGAGTGACCTGCTGATAGCCTTTGTATTATACCAGCCAGTTAGCAACCCGGGGTTTAAAATAAAAGAAACCCTTTCTAGCTTTCTGCGATATGTGAGATATATTTAATAAAGTACAGTTAGCCCTTGCTTTCGAGGAAGCATGAAGAGTTACTGATCGGTCCTGTTTTTGCTTGACAAAACACCGTTCTAGATATTATCAAAGATGAAGTGTTTTTCTCAAAACCATCTCAAACCATCTTTTTAATATACTGAAATTGTTACATTTGCCCGTTTGATTAAAAAACTGTGAAGGAGGTCGGACAATGAAAACTGACTTGGACGTCAACACATCTCCGATCCCTGAGGAGCTCCTCCAGCGCGTGGAGGCTCGCGGGATCAATCGTCGCGACTTTATCAAGTTTTGCACGGCGACCACGGCTGCCCTGGCTTTGCCGGTAAGCTTTATTCCTACCGTCGCTCAAGCCGTTGAAGACAAGCGACCGCCTGTTATCTGGGTGGAATACCAGAGCTGCTCCGGTGATTCGGAAGCTTTCCTGCGTGGCAACCAGCCAACCGCTGGAGAGCTGATTCTCGATCTGATTTCTCTCGAATACGCGGATGTCGTGATGGCGGCCTCCGGTCACCAGGCTGAAGAAGCCAAGCATCAAGCCATGGAGAAGTACAAGGGCCAGTATATCCTAATCGTTGAAGGCTCTATCCCCACCGGAGCCGATGGCGCCTATTGCACTATCGCTGGCGAGAGTGCCATGGTCGATTGCAAAAAGCTGGTACAGAATGCCGCGGCCACCATCTGTGTCGGTTCCTGTTCCTCTTTCGGCGGCATTCCTGCCGCTGCTCCGAACCCGACCAACGCCGTTTCGGTGAGCAGCCTGGTGCCGGGTGCGGCAATCATCAATCTTCCCGGTTGCCCTGTTAATGCAACAAATCTGACCGCGACCATCGTCCATTTTATGACCTTTGGTAAGCTTCCGGCAGTCGATCGTCTCGGTCGCCCGAAGTTCGCTTATGGCAAGCGCATTCATGATAACTGTGAGCGACGCGGCCATTTCGATGCTGGCCAGTATGCCGAAGCCTTTGGTGATGCCGCGCATCGTCAGGGACATTGTCTCTACAAGTTGGGTTGCAAAGGTCCTGAAAGTTTTCACAATTGCCCGACCGTTCGTTACAACGAAGGCACCTCCTGGCCGGTTATGGCCGGTCACGGCTGCATCGGTTGTTCTGAACCTGGTTTCTGGGACACCATGAGTCCCTTCTACCGGCGCCTGCCCAAGGTCCCCGGTTTTGGAATTGAGGATACGGCCGACAAGATTGGTATCGGTCTGGCGGCGGCCACCGCAGTGGCTTTCGGTGTCCATGGGGTTGCGAGCTGCTTCCGCAAGGGCGACGCTATGGAAGAAGACAAGGTCGTAAAGGAGGACTAAACGATGGCTAAAAGAATTGCCGTTGATCCGATTACCCGTATAGAGGGCCACCTGCGCATCGAAGCGCAGATCGATGGTGGCAAGATTGTTGACGCCTGGAGCTCTTCCACGGCCTTCCGTGGCATCGAGACGATTCTCAAGGGTCGCGATCCCCGCGATGCGCATCATTTCACCCAGCGCTTCTGTGGTGTCTGCACCACGGTTCACTCCATGGCCAGCATTCGTGCCGTGGAAGATGCCCTGAACATTCAGATCCCCGACAATGCCCGCCTGATCCGTAACCTGATCATGGGCATCCAGAATGTGCAGGATCACGTGATTCACTTCTATCACTTGCATGCACTCGACTGGGTCGATATCACCAGTGCCCTGGCTGCCGATCCGGCCGCTACGGCCAAATTCGCTCAGTCGATCTCCAACTGGCCGAAATCGAGTGCCACCTACTTCAAGGGTATCAAGGACAAGCTGGCAGCTTTTGCCGGCACCGGCCGCCTTGGTCCTTTCCAGAACGCTTACTGGGGGCACAGCGCTTACAAGCTGCCGCCCGAAGCGAACCTGATGGCCGTTGCTCATTACCTCGAGGCACTCGAGTGGCAAAAAGATGTCATCAAGATCCACGCGATTCTCGGCTCCAAGAACCCGCATCCGCAGACCTTCCTGGTCGGCGGTATGTCGATGCCGGTTGACCCGGATAGCCAAAATGCCATCAACGCGGACAAAATTGCCCACATCCGCAAACTGCTGCGTAAAGCCCGTGCCTTTGTTGAGCAGGTTTACATTCCCGACCTCCTGGCCGTTGCTCCAGCCTATCTCGATTGGGCAGGCATTGGCGGTGGGGTTGGTAACTACATGTCTTTCGGTGATTTCCCGATGGATAACAGCCCCGGCACAGGCAGCCTCTTCTTCCCCCGTGGTGTTATCATGGGTAAAGATCTCGCCAATGTCATGGAGATGGATGAGAAAAAGATCACTGAATATGTCACCCACTCCTGGTACAACTACTCTTCGGGCGACGATAAAGGGTTGCACCCCTACAAGGGTGAGACCAGCCACAACTACACCGGCCCGAAACCACCTTATGACTTCCTCGACACCGATGGTAAGTACTCCTGGGTCAAGTCGCCGCGCTACATGGATCAGCCAATGGAAGTCGGTCCTCTGGCACGCATCCTGGTCGCTTACGCATCTGGCGTAACGGACGTTGTCGACACAGTCAACTTTGTCCTGAAAACTCTCGGCGCTCCGGCTTCTGCGCTCTTTTCAACCCTCGGCCGAACCGCCGCTCGCGGCGTCGACTGTCTGCTGCTCGCCCAGAAGAACGAGCTCTGGCTTGATCAACTGGCCGACAACATGGGCCGGGGCATCCTTGATACGTTCAACAAGGAGAAGTGGGATCCGGCGACTTGGCCGAAGGAAGCACAAGGCTTCGGTTACCACGAAGCACCTCGCGGCGCCCTTGGTCACTTTATCCGCATCGAGAACCAGAAGATCGCCAATTACCAGGCGGTGGTCCCCTCGACCTGGAACGCAGGCCCTCGTGATGCTGCCGGTCAAATGGGGCCCTACGAGTCGGCCCTAATCGGCACTCCGATTGCCGATCCGGAGAAGCCGTTGGAAATCTTGCGAACCATTCACTCTTTCGATCCCTGCCTGGCCTGTGCCGTACACGTTATGGATGGCAAAGGAACAGAGATCGTTAAGGTTCGAGCCCTCTAAAGGAAGGAGGCGCACACCATGCTGAAAATTTATTACGTATGGGAATTGCCGGTTCGCATCTGCCACTGGATCAACGTGCTCTCCGTGATCATGTTGTCGATCACCGGCTTCTTTATCGGCAGCCCGTTCATAACAGCCCCGGAGACCTCGATGTACGTTATGGGCTGGATGCGGTTTTTACACTTTGCCTTCGCCTACCTCTTCACGGTGTCGGTTGCTGCGCGCATCGTCTGGATGTTCGCCGGCAACCACCATGCGTCCTGGAAGGCATTTATCCCCTGGATAACAGCCGAGGGACGGCGCAACTTTATCAAGATGTTCCGTTACTACACCTTTACCGGCAAGAAGATCACCTACGAAGTTGGCCATAACCCGGTTGCGGCTACGGCTTATCTTGGCATTTTCGCGCTCTTTATTTTTCAGATCATCTCAGGCTTCGCCATGTACGGGCAGTTTGAACCGGGTGGTTTCTGGAATGGTTTGCTCGGCGGTATCAATGTGCTGGTGGGCAACCAGTGGCTACGACTGTTGCACCATGGAGTCATGTGGCTTCTGGCCGGCTTCATCATCAACCACATCTACAGCGGCTGGCTGATGGATGTCAAGATGCGTAACGGTACTATGAGCGGTATCTTCAGCGGCTACCGTTACATCGAACCGGAGGATCTTTAATGTCAACCCTGGTCCTTGGACTGGGCAATACGATCATGACTGATGACGGTTTCGGGGTGAAAGTGGTCACTACACTTTCATCCCGTTACCATTTTCAGGGTCAGGTGAAGCTGATTGACGGTGGCACCCTGGGCCTTGATCTGCTGCCCGAGCTTGAAGAGCTTGACTCCCTTCTGATTATTGACGCCCTCGATATGCGAGCAGAGCCCGGTGGTATCTTCCGCCTCGAAGGCGAGGAGGTCCCACGTGCGTTTGCCAGTAAGCTCTCAGTCCATCAGATGGGGCTGCAGGACTTGCTCGCTGTCGCCGAATTCCAGGGCCACGCTCCGCGCAACCTGGTTGTCTGGGGCGTCCAGCCCGAATGCATTGAAATGGGTACCGAGTTAACGGCAGCAGTGGAGCAAACGGTTGAGCCCGTGGTTGAAAAAGTACTCGAAGAGCTCCGCGGTTGGGGGATTCAGTACGAAGAAAAGGATCAGGAGTAAGCGTTGAGAGAGAGAACAATAAAAAATCACGTCTTATTGTTCTTTGTCCTGCTGATAGTTTTTGCCCTCTGCGGCTGTGCTGAAGAGGTCGTTGATTACCCCGCTCGTACCATGCCCGACGGCATTCTCAAGGATGAGATACAGTTGAGTCGCGGCGAAGCACTCTTTATGGCTAAATGCGCTTCTTGTCATGGTAAGCCCGGAGAGGGGCGCTCCGGTCGGGCGGCCTTCTTTGAGCCGCCCGCTCCTGATTTCACCGATGCACATTACCAACGCATGGATCCTGCTTATCTTTACTGGCGCATCGAAGTCGGCAAATCAATCGAGCCGTTTCGTTCACAAGGATCTGTTATGCCCGCCTGGGGGATGCATTTAACTGAACAACAGCTCTGGCAAATTGTCGCTTACCTGCAAGTTCGAGCGCACTAGCAACCTGTTGGACAATCAATAGGCTGGCTGCAAATTCGTCAATGTGGTCCATGTCTCAGCCCCTTATTCGACCAATAGCAACGGCTATTCCTCTCAAATGAGTCAAAATCTGGCCTCAAACATTCAAGGTTTCGCTTCAGTCCTGATTGTCAGACAGGCTGCTAGATAGTAGAATTAATCCAAGTAAAACAGCATAGATAGAACACCTTCTCTTTTTAGCCAAAAAAACTCTTTTTTATTCTCACTAAATTTGATAAAGTGCCGCAGTCGCGGCCTTTTGATCAAGGTCATAACTCTAGCCTCTGCAGTCGGTATTCAGCCAATAATGAACCCGTTGATTTTCAGACAAAGACGTCTTCGAGTTAATCGCAGTGGTCGTAAACGCAGCGACTGAAAAGAACACTAATGTCTGGCTTGTACTGAAATGATTCAGTGACAGGCCTCTTCTTTTTTAAACGTATGAGTCAGGAATAAATCAGTGGAAGAGTCACTCTTTCACGCACATTAAGGGGAGCCTCACCATGTCAAACCTTACCGCCCAGGATCTCGGACTGCAGAATGTCGGTACAGTTCGTCACAATCTCGGCTATGACGAGCTGTTCACATTGGAAAGCAGTAATGCAGAAGGTACTGTTTCTGAGAATGGCACCATGATGATCGACACAGGCAAATTCACAGGCCGCTCACCGAAGGACAAGTATTTTGTTCATCAGAAGCCGTCGTTTGAGAATATTGCCTGGGGCAAGATTAATCAGGCGATGGCCCCTGAAGTTTTTGACGAGCTTTACAGCGAAGTCATCGAGCATCTCGACGGCAAGGACCTGTTTGTGACGGACGGTTTCTGTGGTGCCAACGAAAAAACTCGCACCTCGGCCCGTTTTGTCACCGAGTTCGCCTGGCAGTCGCACTTCGTCAAGAACATGTTCATCCGCCCGACGGAAGATGAACTCAGCGCTTTTGCTCCTCAGTTTACCGTTTACAACGCCTGCAGCCTGACCAACAAGAACTGGGAGAAGCACGGTCTCAACTCCGAAGTTTTCGTGGTCTTCAACATCGAGAAGAATATTGCGATCATCGGCGGCACCTGGTACGGCGGCGAGATGAAAAAAGGCATCTTCACCATGATGAACTACTGGCTGCCGTTGCAGGGGATCCTCTCCATGCATTGTTCTGCCAATGTAGGTAAAGACGGCGATGTTGCACTTTTCTTCGGTCTCTCAGGTACCGGTAAAACCACTCTCTCCACCGACCCCAAGCGCAAGCTGATCGGTGATGATGAGCACGGCTGGGATGATGACGGCATCTTCAACTTTGAAGGTGGTTGCTATGCCAAGACGATCAACCTGAGCGAAGAGAATGAGCCTGAGATTTACAGAGCGATTCAGCGCAACGCGCTTCTGGAGAATGTTGTCGCCGATGATAATGGCGTCATCGATTTCGACAGCGATGCCAAAACCGAGAACACCCGCGTCTCCTATCCGATCGACCATATCGAAAACCATGACCCGAGCCTTAAGGGTGGCCATCCAAAGAACATCATCTTCCTTACCTGTGATGCATTTGGTGTTCTGCCTCCAGTCTCGAAATTGAGCAAAGAGCAGGCGATGTACTACTTCCTCTCGGGCTATACAGCGAAGGTTGCGGGTACCGAGCGCGGAGTTACTGAGCCTCAGGCGACTTTCTCTGCCTGCTTTGGTGAGGCTTTCTTGCCCCTGCATCCAACAGCCTACGCAAAACTGCTCGGTGAGAAGATGGAAGGTCACAATGTCAACGCCTACCTGGTCAACACCGGTTGGGTTGGCGGTGGTTACGGCGTCGGTAGCCGTATGAGCATCAAGGCAACTCGCGCATGTATCAATTCTATCCTCGATGGCAGTATCAACAATGTCGAGTTTGACGAAACCCGTTGGTTCCGCCTCAGCATTCCCAAGACGCTGCCCGGTGTCGAAACGAACCTGCTCAACCCGCGGAACGCTTGGGGAAACAAGGAATCTTTCGATGCTACTGCAAACAAGCTTGCTGGAATGTTTATCGAAAACTTCAAAAAGTACACGTCTGAGAATGATGACTTTGATTACACCCAGGCTGGCCCTAAAGTCTGATCCTGTCATCAACATGTAACAGATAAAGGGCGTCCATTTGGGCGCCCTTTGTTTTTTGCCAAGAGACTGCATTTCACTGCAAAGAGGCAGAGATAAAAAGAAAGACACAAGGAAAGAATTGTTCCCTTAACGTCTTTGCGTTAATCTTGTCACCTGTTTGTAGCCTTGACAGGCCTCACCATAGTTATAGATTGAACATGCTACTCAAATTGACTGAGGAAGACTCATTATGCAACTTGAAATATTCACGACTGGTGGCACGATTGACAAGGTCTATTTTGACGCCAAAAGCAAGTTCGAGGTTGGCGAGCCGCAAATTCTCGAGGTGTTGCGTGAGGCCAATCTAAGCATTGCTTACCAGGTCACGCCCCTGATGCGTAAGGACAGCCTTGAGTTAACCGATCAAGACAGGGCGTTGGTGCGGAAGGCCATTGAGTCTTCTACCGCGACCCGGATAGTTATTACGCACGGTACGGATACGATGACGGAAACCGCTAGGGCCCTTGCCGGGGTCACCGGAAAAACGATTGTTCTGACCGGTGCCATGCAACCGGCCCGCTTTCGTTTCACCGACGCCGTGTTCAACATTGCCAGCGCCATGATGGCCGCACAAACGCTTGCCGCAGGGGTTTACATCGCTATGAACGGGCAGGTCTTTGACCCGGAAACAACACGCAAGAACGTGGAGCTGAATCGCTTCGAAGCTATCTGACAGGAACGAAATCATCCTGTCAGGCTCTGTGGTACAAAAAGAAAAGGCGCAAAGGATTTAGTCCTTTGCGCCTTTTTCATATTTGTTGAATTCTCGTTAAAGGATCTGACTTAAGAACAGCTTGGTCCTCTCGTTTTGCGGATTGTCAAAGAAGTCGTGCGGATTGTTCTCTTCCACGACCTGTCCTTCGTCCATGAACATGACGCGATCGGCAACGCTCTTGGCAAAGCCCATCTCGTGTGTGACAACAAGCATCGTCATGCCTTCTTCGGCCAGGTCGATCATAACGTCGAGGACTTCCTTGATCATTTCCGGATCCAGAGCCGAGGTCGGCTCGTCAAAGAGCATCACTTCCGGCTTCATGCAAAGGCTTCGGGCGATAGCGACACGTTGCTGCTGTCCACCGGAGAGCTGCCCGGGAAATTTCAGTGCCTGCTCGGCAATATGGACCTTCTCAAGGTACATCATCGCCATTTCGTCGGCATCCTTCTTCGGAGTCTTGCGCACCCAGATCGGTCCCAGGGTCAGATTCTCGAGAATCGTCAGATGCGGAAAGAGGTTGAAATGCTGGAAGACCATGCCGACTTCTGCGCGAACTTTCTCAATGTTTTTAATGTCATTGGTCAGTTCCGTACCATTGACGATGATCTGCCCGCGCTGATGTTCCTCCAGCCGGTTGATACAACGAATCAGGGTTGATTTTCCGGAACCGGAAGGTCCGCAGATAACTATCCGTTCACCCAGCGCTACTTTCAAGTTGATGTCGCTCAAAACGTGGAAGTCCCCATACCACTTGTGCATGCTGTTGACTTCAATGATCGGGGCGTTATCCGGTTTTGCTGCAGTTTGCTTTTCAGTTTCGTTCATAAATCTCTCGCAAGTTTCGGCCTGCTGCATAGTCAGCGGCCCATTGAATCATCGCCCGGTATGTAGTGATTTTTCCAGTTTACGGCTGTAGCTCGACATGGCGTAGCAACAGATGAAGTAAAGAACTGCCAGGAAAATGTAGGCTTCGGTCGAATAGCCAGTCCACTTCGGATTCGACAGGGTGACCTTGGTCGTCTTCAAAACATCGTAAAGTGCGATGATGACAACTAGCGATGTGTCTTTAAAAGCTGACAGCAAGATACCCAAGGACGGCGGAATGACGATCTTCAGCGCCTGCGGCAGAATGATCAGCCGCATCGTTTGATTGTAGTTGAGGCCGAGCGAGTCGGCGGCTTCGAACTGGCCGCGAGACATTGCCTGCAAACCGCCACGAACGACCTCGGCTATATACGCAGCCGTGAACATGATGATAGCAACCTGGGCGCGCAACACCTTGTCGATGGTTACGCCTTCGGGCAGGAAGAGCGGGAACATGATCGAGGACATGAAGAGCAGACTGATCAGCGGCACACCACGAATCATTTCGATGTACACCACGCAGAGGGTTTTGATTGCCGGCATCTTTGATTGACGACCAAGCGCCAGCAAGACCCCAAGGGGATAAGCTGCGACCATGCCAAAGAAGGAGAGCATAAACGTCAGTGGCAGTCCGCTCCACTGGGCCGTTTCAACGACCTGCATGCCGAAGACACCGCCATACATCAAGGTACCCATAACAACCAGGCCAATTAACCAGTAAACACCGAGTGATTTCTTCCAGTGATTACTGTTCTTGGAAAAGAACACCAGGCCAAGGAGAATCAGCATGGCACTTCCGGGTCGCCACTGCTCACCATCCGGGAAAAAGCCGAAAATGATGAAGCTGATGTTCTGTGGAATGATCGACCAACAGGCTCCTTCGATGTCGCGACAAGCTTCTGAGGGAGTGTTCCAGACGCTGTCGATGAACGCCCAGCTGATGAATGGCGGGACAACCTTCCAGAGGACCACTGCGAACAGGATAGTCAGCACCGAGTTGTACCAGGTGTTGAACAGGTTCCCATGCAGCCAGCCGAGCACACCAACTTCGGTAACAGGCGGCTTGAGATATTCGCGGGTGGGAGTTGTGTTTGGCGCGCTCATATAATCATCTCTCCACCAGGGCCATTTTTTTGTTGTACCAGTTCATAAATAAAGATGTCGACAGACTGAAGAACAGGTAGATGATCATGATCAGAGCCACGCCCTCGATCGCCTGTCCCGTCTGATTGATCGTCGTGTTGGTTACGGCCACGAAATCCGCGTAGCCAATAGCGATCGCCAAGGAGCTGTTTTTGGTCAGGTTGAGCATCTGGCTGGTCAGGGGCGGAATGATCACGCGCAGCGCCTGGGGTAAGACCACCAGGTGCAGGACCTGTCCGGAGCGCAAGCCAACGGCTTTGGCTGCTTCAACCTGGCCATGGCCAACCGACTGGATGCCGGCCCGTACGATTTCGGCGACGAACGCCGCAGTGTAAAAGACCAGACCGAGCAGCAGGGCGCTGAATTCAGGGCTGACTGTTACCCCGCCGGTGAAATTGAATCCTCTCAGTGCCGGTATGTCCATAGCGGTTGGGGAACCGGCGAAAACCCATGCCAGCAGAGGTAACCCTACACAGAGTGCCAGGGTGACTCGTATCGCAGGGAAAATCTGCCCGGTTTGTGCTTGTCTGCGTTTACCCCAGCGGTTGAGAAACCAGCCAATCGCCAGTGCGGCAACGAAAGCCCAGCCCATCGTTGCGTGCACGGCATGTGCTTCGGGGACGCCGAAAATAAGCCCGCGATTACAGAGGAAAACGCCCTCAAAGGGGTTCAGTGCCTGGCGAGGCGAGGGAAAAGACTCATAAAAAATTGCGTACCAGAAGAATAGTTGCAGCAACACCGGAATGTTCTGCATCACTTCTATGTAGCCTGCGGCAATTTTCGAAACCAGCCAGTTGCTGGAGAGCCGGGCAACGCCGACAATGGTGCCAAGAATAAGCGTGAAGATGATGCCGATGAAGGAGACCTTCACCGTATTCAACGCGCCTACCAGGAGGGCATCAGCATAGCTGTCTGCAGCCGAATACTCAATGACCGACTCACCGATTTCGAAGCTGGCTTCCTTGTCGAGGAAACCGAAGCCTGTCGCGATCGACTGCCGCTCAAGATTGGCCTGCGTGTTGGAATAGAGGTAGTAGCTGACGACTGCGACCAGCAACAGGGCGACGACCTGGAAGACGATCGCCCGCTTCTCAGGATTTCGCCAGAAAGGCACCTCGCTCGGCAGCAACTCTGCTTCTGTTGTAATGGCTGGATCTTTCTTCACAGGTAATCCTGTACTTTTGCGTTAAGCAAGTTTCTGAAGGGAGCTGGCTCGTAACAAACAACCGGGGAGGCGCCGCATGCGACACCTCCCCGGGGTTACTGCAAATATTTACTTGAATGGAGGCGAGTACATCAGGCCGCCATTGGTCCAGAGAGCGTTCAGACCACGCTCGATACCGAGAGTGGTGTTTACGCCGACATTGCGCTCAAAAACTTCACCGTAGTTACCGACTTGCTTGATGATGTTGTAAGCCCATTTTTCGTCGAGTCCGAGGGACTTGCCGTTACCTTCGATAACGCCGAGGAAACGCTGGACCATAGGATCCGTGCTCTTCATCTTCTCGTCGATGTTTTTCGAGGTAATGCCCATCTCCTCTGCGTTGATCATCGCCAGTACGGCAAAGTCAACGATGTCGCGGAACTGGTCATCGCCATGGCGAACGGCAGGGGCCAGAGGCTCTTTAGAGATGATTTCTGGAAGAATGGAGTAGTCTTTTGGGTTCGGAGCAACAGCGCGGGTTCCGGCCAACTGGGAAGCGTCGGACGTCAGAACGTCACAACGACCGGCGAAGAAGGTCTTGGCCAGTTCTGATGTGGACTCGATAACAACCGGGTTCCACTTCAAGTTGTTGGAGCGGAAATAGTCGGCGGCGTTCTGCTCGGTGGTCGTTCCCGGCAGGACACAGACGGTCGCGCCGTCCAGCTCTTTGGCGCTCTTGACACCAAGCTTGTTCGGTACCATAAAGCCCTGACCGTCATAATAGTTGACAGTAACAAAGTTCAGGCCGAGCTGGGTTTCACGACTCAGGGTGCGAGTTGCGTTACGGGTCAATACGTCAATTTCGCCGGATTGCAGAGCGGTGAAGCGCTGCTGGGCGGTCAGAGGGGTAAACTTGACTTTACTGGCGTCACCGAAAATGGCTGCGGCAACAGCACGCGCGGTGTCAACGTCGAGACCTTTCCAGACACCTTTCGAATCAGGCATGCCAAAGCCGAAAACACCACCATTGACACCCGCCTGGACAAAACCTTTTTTCTTGACTGCGTCCAAGTCTTTACCGCCGAAAGCTACGCCTGCGGCCAGCAAGGAAAGAATCATTACCAATACTGTCAATCTGCTCAGTTTCATCTGTGGACCTCCTCATTGATTGTAGGGTTGATGAACATATCGGGCAAAATACTTTTAATACCCATAAAATGCTTATTAAATATACGTTGTGACTACCAGTATGTCAAATGTGTATATGGCATATTTACCGGATATCCTTACCATTTACTGGAAATTAGCAAGTGTTTGGAGCGCCTCATACCAGATATCAATTTGATTGAATGATAGCCATGATTGTCATGAGTGGAGATTTCTGCCAGAATCAGGCGTAGCTCTTGTTGACATGAAAGGGACTCTCACCTTATGTGCCTGATTCTTGTTGCCCATCGTCCAGAGGAACCAATTCCCTTGCTGGTTCTCGCCAATCGTGATGAATTCTACGACCGGTCCTCCGGGGCTGCCGACTACTGGCAGGAGTCTCCGGAAATGATCGCCGGCCGGGACCTTGTCTCCGGGGGAGCCTGGTTCGGTGTCAGGAATCAGCGTTGGGCGACGGTAACCAATATCCGTGAAGGCGTCAGAGACAAGGATCCACATCTCAGGTCAAGGGGTTGGCTGGTACGAGATTATCTTCAAGGGGATTTGTCGCCTGCAGACTTTCTGACCAGTATTCAGGCGACCAAGACTGAGTATGCCGGCTTCAACCTGTTGCTGGGAGACGGCAGCGAGCTCTGGTATGCAACGAACCGTAACCTTAGCAGCAAACGACTGGAGCCGGGAATCTATGGCTTAAGCAACCATCTGCTCGATACCCCCTGGCCGAAAGTCGTGCGAGGGAAAGAAGCTCTTGAATGTCTGCTCAAGAGACCGTCATTCGATGATGATGCGGCCTTTGCTTTGCTGGCCGACACCACCCGGGCGCCGGACAGCGAGCTTCCCGACACCGCTATCCCGCTTGAGTGGGAGCGTGCCCTTTCGGCCATTTTTATATCAATGCCAAGCTACGGTACGCGCTGCTCGACACTTTTCATAATCAGCGCAGATGGTCAAAAAAGTTTTCTTGAGCGCCGCTATAATCGTGGCCCAGAAGAGTGGCAGCAAAGTGAATTCACCTGGAAGTTGTAGGGGAGTTTGCTTGACAGATAAAAACTCTCGCATGACAATGCATTTTTACTCTCCTAAGTTCAGGAAGCAGGGACGAAAACCTTTGAAACTGAAAGCGCTGGGTGAATTTAAACTGATCGACCGCATTCGCGAGCAAGCCAGCGAGGGTGACGGGGTAGATCGTGGTATCGGTGACGATGCTGCAGTACTCAGTCTTCCGAAAGGGCATCAGCTCCTGACTTCGACGGATCTGTTGATCGAAGGCGTTCACTTCCGTCACGACTGGACTGACTGTGAAGCTCTTGGCCACAAGGCTGTTGCCGTAAACCTCAGTGATATCGCAGCTATGGGTGGGTCTCCTCGCTATCTTTACCTGGGGCTGGCCTGTCCTGATGAGGCGGAAATCAGCGACATCGATGCTTTTTTACGTGGCGTCCTCGACGAAACTGCGAAATACGGTGTCTCCCTGGTCGGTGGCGATACCTGCAGAAGCCCCGGCCCGTGGATGATCTCGGTGACCGTTGAAGGGAGCGCCCCCAGAGATCAGGCGATCGGCCGTGATGGCGCGCAGCCGGGTGACCTGATCATGGTCTCCGGCACCCTTGGTGACAGCGCCCTTGCCCAGCGATTGATCGAGGAAGACCAGGAAGCACACACAGATTTATTGAGACGTCATCATCAACCTGTTGCCCAGGTTGAACTGGGGCGACTGCTCGGTGAAAATCATTTGGCCAGCGCCATGATCGACGTTTCCGATGGTCTGGCGGGCGACTTGGAGCATATCCTGCAAGCATCTCAGGTCGATGGACTTATCGAAGAGGCCGAACTGCCTTTATCGGAAGAGTTTCAGGCTCATCTCGGCAAAGCTCCTGCCTTGCTGGAACTGGCACTCTACGGAGGCGAAGATTACGAGCTACTCTTTACCGTAACCCCAGGTCAAGCTCATTCAGTAAGGGAGCTCTGTGCCGCCAGACAGTTGCCGGTAACCACAATAGGTTACATCAGCAAGGGTTCCGGCCTACTTTCACTCAAGGAAAAGACGGGAGAAGTGCGACCCATCCTTGTCAGGGGATATGACCATTTTTGTCGGACTTAAAGATGTTTGATGTAATATGACCAAACCAGCTGTTCACATATGGAGGGGAGACGATCTCACCGACGACGAGTTCGCGGCGATTACGCTACTCCTGCGTGAGCGCCGCCAGTTTGATCTCGACCAATACAAGGACCGCTGCATTCGCCGGCGCATCGCCAAGCGGCTGCGGAGCTGCAAAGTTGTGGATGTTGCTTCGTATCTGAAGCGCCTGGAGATGGATCGTGACGAGCTTGACACCTTGCTGGCAACCATCTCCATCCATGTCTCCCAGTTTTTTCGTAATCCGGACACCTACCGGATTCTCGAACAGAAGATTTTACCGGACCTCTGCCGCCGGGCTCGAGCAGCAGGGCGGGCCGAGTTGACGCTTTGGAGCGCCGGATGTGCTTCCGGTGAAGAACCTTACTCTCTGGCCCTGTTGATCGATGACATGAACGTCAGAGACTTGAAGGTCAATATCCTGGCGACCGATGTCAGCGAACCGGTCCTGGATGCAGCTCGCTGTGGGACTTTTGAAGCGTTGCGGCTGAAAGAGGTGCCGCCAGAAGTCCTCAATAAATATTTTCATGAGGATAAAGGTCATTACCAGGTTATTGAACCTATTCGTCACCAGGTGGAGTTTCGCCAGCACAACATCTTGACCGCAAGTAATTATCCGCCGGCAGACCTGATTCTCTGTCGTAACGTGATGATCTATTTTACACGTGAGGAGCAGGAACGAATCCTGTCTCGTTTTGCTGCGACCCTGCCCGAACATGGGGCTCTGGTCCTGGGTCGCTCTGAAACCATGACCGGAGATATTCGCCGCTGCTATCAATCTGAATTTCCTGTGGAACGGGTCTATCGCCGTACGGCTGAGCCTGTCACAGTTGCTGACATTTAGAAGGCCGGGTCAAAAGCCACGGTCTTCACTGATCAATGGCCGGTAAGGAGTGGAAACATGCGCGTCGAAATCAGTTATAAATTCATCATCGGTTTCCTGATTGTGGTGGTTTCGGGAGTCGTCGTCAATCTGGCGGTGCCTTACCTGAAAATTGCCCCTGAGTTCCAACAGTTCTTCACTATCGTCTGTGCCTTGGTTGTTGGCCTGATCATCGGAGCCCTCTTTTCCCGGGTGTTCACAGCAAATATCCGCCGTCTGACCTCAGCGGGTGATCGGATCAGCCAGGGCGACCTGTCTGAGAATATCGAGATGAAAGATAACCGTTTTCCTGATGAGACCAGTGATCTGGCCAGTTCCATGAATCAGATTCAAGAGAGTCTGCGCAGTCTGGTCGGGGACATCCGCGGCATTGCCTTCAAGGTGGCGGGCTCAGCTCAGGACCTTTCCGGGACCTCCCAGGAAATGTCGGCGTCTTCGCAGGAAGTTGCCGGAACTGTCGATCAGATCAGCAAGGGCGCCGAGACTCAGGCGGAAATGGTTGAAGAATCGAACCGTCTGTTTAAGGAAGTGGCCATGTCGATCAACCTGGTCGCCTCGGCGGCAAAGACCGTTGCCGAATCGGCCAATAAAACGGTGGAAACGGCAAGGGATGGCAGAAGCCTTGCCGGAGCCAGCCTCTCCAGTATTCGCCAGGTTATGACCGAAGCGGAAAGCAGCAGCCAGCAAATGTTCAATTTTATCGGCCAGCTGCAACGCATCAACAAGTTTGTCGAAGTGATTAACGGAGTGGCCCAGAAGACCAACCTGCTGGCCCTTAACGCGACAATCGAAGCAGCCCGGGCCGGAGAGTACGGGCGTGGTTTTGCCGTCGTCGCCGAAGAAATTCGCAAACTGGCTGATTCGACCACCATCTCTGCCGATGAAATCAGCAGTCTGGTCGAAGGCATTCGTGCCGAAGGTCAGCAGGTTCAAGCCTCCATGTCCCAGGTTGTTGAAGAGATGGAGAGTGGACGCGAGGCTGTTGACAGGACCAACGAGGCTTTTTCCGCGATTACCGAAAACGCCGAAGGGACACGGGCCAAAGCCAGCAGCATCTCCGAACTGGCTGACCAACAGATTGCCAGCGCCGAGCTCATTACCCGGGCCATCGAAGAGATCGACAAGGTCGTCTCTGACAATGCTGCCGCAACAGAACAGGTTTCGGCAGCAACCCAGGAACAATCTGCCTCGATGGAAGAGCTGGCCCAATCGGCAAAGAACCTCTCCACCATGTCCGAAGAGATGCTGCAGATCGTCAAGAAGTTTAAGCTGGTCAAGACTGATCAGGAATAAAACATGGAACTGACCCTGATTTTCAATCTCGGCGAAGAGGTTTACGGGCTCGAAATCGATGCAATCCAGGAGATCATCGAGAACCCGACCCTTCACCATGTCCCGCTCGCCCAGGGCGTACTTAACGGAGCGATCAGTTTTCACGGCCAGATCCTTGCCGTAATCGATCTGCCGAAACTGCTCGGCTTCACGGCAGAGGAGCGCGATCACCGCTATGTGGTTCTGACCCCGGAATTAAAATCGATGGTGCTGTCAGTCAGTGAAGTTGTTCGCATCGCCCGGCTCGATCTTTCGACGTTGCAACCGGCACCTGCAGAAGCTGGCGATAGTGCCATTCGTGGCGTGGCCTACCTTGAGGACAAGAGGGTCAACCTGCTCGACACTGACAAAGTTATTAATCAACTTGAAAATAGCTATACAGAATAGGGGGTGCTCATGGCCTTACGTGTGATGGTTGTCGACGATGCTCTGTTCATGCGCAATATGTTGAAGGATATATTCGTTAGAGCGGGACACGATGTGGTCGCAGAAGCGGAGAATGGCGAAATAGCTCTCGAACTCTATCAGGGGCTCAAGCCGGACCTGGTGACCATGGATATTGTCATGCCCAAGAAGAGCGGCATAGAGGCGTTACAGGACATTATGGCCTTGGACGCGAGTGCCTGCGTGGTCATGGTCAGTGCTCTTGGTCAGGACTCCCTGGTTCTCGAAGCAGTCGAATCCGGAGCAAAAGATTTTATCGTCAAGCCGTTCAAGGAAGAGAAGGTCCTCGAGATCGTCAATCGGGTGACCGGATAATCCTGCTTCAGGAGCTCCGGACAAGCTATGGATATGTCCCAGTACCGGGATCTTTTCTTAACGGAAACCCGGGAACATATTAATAACCTGAACAAGCTGGTTGTCATCCTGGAACAGGAACCGGACAACCGTGAGACGATTGATGCCCTCTTTCGTGAGGCGCACTCGATCAAGGGCATGGCTGCGACCATGGGCTTTGATCGCACGGCCAGGCTGTCCCATCATCTCGAAGACCTCCTGGACGACTTTCGCTCTTCCGGCCAAATCCCTTCTGCCGCAATTGACTACCTTCTGAGCGGGATAGATATTCTCGACGGACTCATTGATGACCTGCAGTCCAACCAGCCGGAACGGGAGATCGAGGCCTTTCTGCGGGAAACGCCTGAGCCGCCGCCGATCATGGTGGCCGAGGCGTCTGAACCAGAAACGCTTGTGACAGACGCAGGAGCACCCTGTGAAGCTGAGGACGAGACGGCTTCCGAAGAAGAGCCCCTCCCTGAAGAACCCGATGCGTATCAGGTGTTGGTTGATCTGGCTGAGGACACACCGGCCGCCGCCGCTCGCGGCCTCCTGATTTTACGCGAGATCGAGAAATCCGGCGAGCTGATTTCGAGTCGGCCGAATATGGCGGATTTACGCGGTGGAGCACCCTGTCAGCAGATTCAGGCCTGGCTGCGCACCACATTAGGCAAAGGCCATATCGAAGAAGCCTTGCTGAAGATCAGCGGTGTCGTCAAGATCCGTTTCATCGATGATCGCCGCAAGGAAGAACGCCGCAATCGCGATGAGGGTGTACGCACCATTAGAGTGCGAACCGATCTGCTCGATCAGTTTGTCAACCTGACCGGAGAACTGATTACCCACCGCCATATGCTCAACACGGCGACCACCAGCCGCGACTGGGACGAGCTGACCCAGACCCTCACCCGGACCGGCCTCCTGCTCGATGACCTGCATCACCACGTCCTCCAGGCTCGCCTGATGCCGCTGGAAAGCATTACCGGCCGCCTGCCGCGGATCGTGCGTGACCTGAGCCGCAAAACCGACAAGAAAGTCACGCTGCAACTAACCGGCGCCGAAGTCGGTATCGACCGTGCGGTCCTCGAGGCGCTGACCGACCCGTTGGTGCACCTCGTGCGCAACGCGATTGACCATGGCATAGAGCAGGAAGGGATTGTAACTGTGTCGGCCCGTCGCGAAAAAGACCTTGTGCTGGTAGAGGTTGCCGACGACGGTAAGGGGATGGACGCCGATCAGTTGCGTCAGAAAGCTGTCGATCGCGGTTTGATGACGACTCCCCAGGCGAACAATTTAAGTGATCGGGATGCCCTGATGCTGGTCTGCCAGCCGGGCTTCTCAACGGCAGAAGCGATCACCGAAACCTCCGGGCGAGGTGTAGGTATGGATGTGGTCAAGGCTGCGGTTGGCAACCTCGGCGGCACTTTGGAAATCCTTTCCGCTCCAGGCCAGGGAACCCGCTTCCAGATGCGTCTGCCGCTCTCCATCGCCATCATCAAGATCCTGCTGGTCAGCTGTGCCGGTCATCCCATGGCGGTTCCAATCACCCGGGTGGAACGTACTCTGGATTTACCGACCAGGGAGATTCAGAGTTCCGGCCAGAACCGGGTCTTCAGACTCGATGAAGAGCTAATCAGCCTCCATTCTCTCAGCGGCGCTCTGGGCCTGCAGGAGGTTGCCGCCGGAGAAACCACCTGGGTTATTCTGACCGAAGTTCAAGGGCGTCGCATCGGCTTACAAGTGGATCACTTCCTCGGTCAGCGTGAAGCTTTTGTCAAAAGCCTTGGTTTCCCGCTTAACCTTCTGACCGGCCTGAGCGGTGCTACAGTCGAAGGCGACGGACAGATTGTATTTATTGTTGATCCTTCGTCCCTGCTTGAGGGTTGTCAACTTTTCACCAACGATTGATCGGGGAGACTTGAATGCCCTTTCGCGAATTGAACAGTGTTCAGTTGGACACCTTGAAAGAGGTCAGCAATATCGGCAGGGGTCATGCGGCCACGGCTCTTTCGCAAATGATCGGACAGCGCGTAAATCTGACCGTTCCGAATGTCACCGTCACCGAAATCAGCCAGGTCCCTGAGCATCTCGGCGGTGCTGAAAAGATGACGGTCGGAATCACTCTGCAAATTCTTGGAGATGCTCGCGGCAGCATCATGTTGCTGTTCCCGGAGGAAAGCGCCCAGCGCCTGCTCTGCAGCCTGCTTGGTCAGCAGGAAGAAGGGCTGGTAATGACCGAGGTGTCTGTTTCAGCATTGAAAGAAGTCGGCAACATCCTGGCCTCGGCATATCTCAGTGCTCTCGGCAACCTGCTGAATAAGACCCTGATTCCCTCGGTGCCTCTACTTGCCTACGATATGGCCGGTGCCGTGGTTGATCATGTTCTGATTGATTTGAGCCAATCCAGCGACTTCGCCATGATGATCGAAACGGATTTTGGCGGAGAACCTGATCAGGATCTTGCCATTAAGGGTCATTTCTTCTTGCTCCCTGATCCGGCCACCCTGAATATCTTTCTCAGTGATGTCGGAGGGTCGCTATGAGCACCCGGGTCACAATTGCCCAGGTTCGGATCGATCAGACTCCAGCTGTTCTCAAGGCGTGTGGGCTTGGATCTTGTGTTGCCGTTGCACTCTATGACCCCGAAGCCAGGATCGGCGGCCTTGGGCACCTGCTCCTGCCAAATCGGCCGAAGAAGAACGCCTTGGGCTCGGAGAGTAAATACGTTGATGCCGGCATTCTTGAGATAGTGGATCAGCTTGTGCAAGCTGGCGCGAATCAAGATCGCCTGGTCGCCAAAGTCGCCGGTGGCGCCAACATGTTCGAAACCTCGTATCAAACCCTGATCAAGAGCATTGGCGCGCGAAACGCCAGAAGCGCAAGGGCGACCCTTGCCTCGCTCGGAATCCCGATCTTGGGCGAAGAGATCGGCGGCAACCGGGGCCGTACTGTTGAGTTTGATCTTGCCACTGGGAATATGATGGTTTACTGTGCCCGTGATGATGACCAAGTATCCATTTGAAGACCTTTCTTTGAGGAGGCTGTAATGATGAACCGGAGCCTATTCTCCACCTTGTGCCTGGGTGCTCTTCTGGTCACCCTGGCTGCTCCCGCCTGGGCCGCATCGCTTGGCGATGTCATCAGTGCGCTGGAGACACCGTTTCAGACCGAGACTGATGAGAAACTGAGAATTTACGACTACTCCGCCGACTTCTTCCAGGAGTCGAAAATTGCCTCGCTCGACCGCCTGCAGCGCGCCAGCGGAGAAGTTGAAGTCGCTTTTGATTACCAGCGTACGGACACTGTGCCACGCGTCAAGTTTCGTTGGCAATACGAGCAACCTACCACCCAGGAGATCGTTTCCGACGCCAAGACCCTGTGGGTCTATCTGCCGGAGAACAACCAGGTGATCCAATCGGACATCGAGATGGTCAACAGGTCTCGACAGAACGATCCGATGACGTTTCTCACCGGCTTAGGCAACCTGTCCAGGGATTTTTCTATTCGTTGGGCTGCGCCAAATAATGATGTCGAGGGCAACCACGTGCTCGAGTTGACGCCGAAGCGCGTCTCTTCGCTGATCAACAAGCTGATTATCGTGGTTGACCGTTATGCCGTTGAGGCCTATCTGAATCCTGATCAGGATGAAGATCAGGACGCTTCCTCTGCGCAGTCCGCACCACCGGTACCGACGCCTCCAACATCACTGTTGCTAGATGGTTTCAAAAACGATCCCTTCGCTTCGAGGGGACCATGGTTCCCGATCCTGTCGACCACGGTCTACGATCCGAACGGCAACAGCACCACGATTGAATTCAGCAATCTGCGGGTTAATTTCGGTATTTCCGACATGTCTTTCAACTTCATGATGCCGGCAGGCGTACAGGTGGTTCGGCCAACCGGTCAGGAAATGGGGTTCTGAGCCCTCCTGAAAAGGTCTATTTTGATAGCAGCCGCCCCGGAGGAAAGTTTTTGCCCCGGGGCGGTTTTGTGTTATAACTCCCCGAATATTGGAAGAATTTTTAGCAATACCTGCTTCGACACAACTCTGCGGAGGAAGTCTCTTGAATAAATACAACGTCAGCCTGGTCAGTCTTGGTTGTCCAAAAAATCTGGTCGATGCCGAAGTCATGCTCGGTCATCTGCCTGCCGAGCGATTCAAGATCGTGACAGATGAAAGCCAGGCGGACATTATCGTCGTCAACACCTGCGCCTTCATCCGTGACGCCCAGGAAGAGTCGGTGGAAACCATCCTCGAAGTAGCGGACCAGAAGAAAAACGGTCGCTGCAAGCTGCTGATCGTCAGTGGCTGTTTACCGCAGCGTCATCAGGACGATCTCGCCAAGGAGTTGCCGGAAGTTGATTTCTTCATGGGCACCGCTGACGCGCCGCGCATCCTCGAACTGCTCGACAGCCACCTGCAAGGTGAGCAGCAGCAGGAGATCGGCTTACCCGATTACCTCTACGACCACACCACGCCAAGGGTGACGTCATCACCTTTCTACTCGGCCTACGTCAAGATCGCCGAGGGTTGCGCCAACCATTGTTCCTACTGCGTTATCCCGAGTATTCGCGGCACCCTGCGTTCACGGACCATCCCGTCGGTGGTTGAAGAAGTCAAACGCCTGGTAGAAAGCGGCGTCAAGGAAATCAACCTGATCGCCCAGGACGTTACCGCTTTTGGTGCAGAGCGCGGCAATGGCCATGAATTGACGACTCTGCTCCGTGAGCTGGTCAAGATCGAAGAACTGGTCTGGTTACGCCTGCTCTACGCTTATCCGGATGGTATCACCGACGAACTGCTCGACATGATGGCCGCTGAAGAGAAGATCTGCAATTACATCGATCTGCCGATTCAGCATATCGACGATCAGATCCTCGCCGCCATGAACCGCCGCATCGACGAGGCCGGCATTCGTCAACTGCTCAAACGCATCCGTAGCCGTATCCCCGACATCACCCTGCGGACTTCATTGATCGTCGGTTTCCCCGGCGAGACCGACGCGCAGTTCCGCAAACTTCTCGCTTTTGTTGAAGAGGGACACTTTGAACGACTCGGCGTGTTTCAATATTCTCGCGAGGAGGGCACCTCGGCCGCGAAACTTGTCGGTCAGGTTCCAGCCCGTACCAAACTGTCTCGTTACAAGAAACTTATGAAAGCCCAATCGCGGGTTGCGTTGCAGAAGAACCTTGCACTCAAAGGGCGGATCGAGCCAGTACTGGTTGAGGGCTACAGTGAAGAGACCGAACTGCTGCTGCGTGGCCGTAGCGTTCGTCAGGCTCCCGACGTCGACGGTCAGGTCTACATCACCTCCGGACAGGCTGATGTCGGTGACATCGTCAATCTTGAAATCACGGACTCTTCCGAATACGACCTGATCGGCGAAATCTGCGAGGACTGAGATTGCCCTGGAATCGCCCCCTGATTATCGGCCTCCTCCTGGTCGTGCTGACACTTACCTGGTGGCGCCTGCAACCTGACGGCGAAGAGGTCCGGCGCAGCCGCATCATGATGGGTACGGTCGTCGAAATTATGGCCGCGGGACAGAGCAGCAAGACCCTCGAGGCTGCCGTTGAGGCCGCTTTTGCCGAAATGGAGCGTCTTGACAAGCTGCTCAGCAGATATCACACGGACAGCGAGGTCTCTCGACTGTCACAGAGTGCAAACGGCGGTGAAGTCTCCCTGCCCACTGCGGAAGTGCTTACCTTGGGGCTGGAGATTTCCCGCAAGAGTGGCGGCGCCTTTGATATGACGCTGGGAAAACTCAAGACTCTCTGGGCTTTCGATAAAGAGGCACCAACCCTTCCCAAAGCTGCGGAACTTTCCGCAGCCCTCTCCGGAGTCGGGCCGAAAGCCCTCTCCCTGGAAGGACAACAGCTTCGTAAAGCAAGTCCACAACTGCAACTTGACCTCGGCGGCATTGCAAAAGGCTATGCCGTCGATCGAGCCATCGCGATCCTCAAGCAACATGGCGTGGCCAATGCCGCAGTCAATGCCGGCGGCGACATGTACCTGCTCGGCCAGCGCATGGAGCGTGCCTGGCGCATCGGCATCCAGCACCCCCGTGAAGAGAAGGGTGTCCTTGAAACGGTACAGATCAGGAATCGGGCGGTGGTTACTTCGGGAGACTATGAGCGCTTTTTCGAAAAAGATGGCTTACGTTACCACCATATCTTCAATCCGCAGACCGGCATGCCTGCCAGAGATTGCCAGAGCGTCACCATTGTCACCGACAGCGTCGCCCTCGGCGATGCTCTGGCAACGGCTGTGTTTGTGCTCGGCCCGAAGGCAGGTTTGAAGCTTCTGGAACAATTCCCGCAGGCGGAAGGGTTGGTTATTGCCGCTGATGGCAGCCGACATAACAGCCCCGGCTGGACAATCTACCAGGTTGTGCCATGAAAGCGCCCTGGCACTTCATGACCGGGGGTGACTGGCTGGTCGTCCTTCTCCTCCTGACAAGCTCCCTGGCCGGGATCGTCTCGATAGCGGCTATGTCAGAAGGCTCTCGTGTTCTGGTCACCTGCGGCGACGAGCTCTGTTTTACTGCTCCGCTTGACCAACCTCGTACTCTTGCCATAGACGGCCCCTTGGGACAAACTAAGCTTGTCATTGATGAACAGGGAGCCCGGATTGTAGAATCTCCCTGTCCACGTAAAATCTGCGTCAGCATGGGTGTGGCAAAACATACGGCGGACCTGCTGGCCTGCGTGCCGAACCGTATTCTGGTGCACATCGACGGCTCTTCCGGCAAGGAGGTGTCTTATGACCTGCTCAGCCGTTGATGTCCAAGCCTTGAGTCGTTCCCGGCGGCAGGTTTTTCTGGGGCTCTTTATTGCCATCGCCGTTTCCTTGCACGCTTTTGAGAGTCTGCTGCCAACACCCGTGCCCTGGTTGCGTCTCGGGCTGGCCAATATCATGACTCTGGTGGCGCTTTATCTCTACGATGGTCGCGCTGCATGGAGTGTCAGCCTGGCGCGGGTTGGTATCGGGGCGCTCCTGCTTGGCAGGATTTTCGGACCAGGCTTCTGGTTGGCTTTAGTCGGCACCCTCTTCGCAACATCTGCTATGATTATCGTGTACCGTGTCGCCGGGCGGCGTTTGAGTCCGATCGGGATATCAGCCATCGGGGCGGGAGGTCATGCCCTGGGGCAAATTCTGGCGGCTCGTTTACTGGTTGTGCAGCATGCGGCAATCTGGCAGGTTCTGCCGTTCTTTATGTTATTTACGCTCTTTGCCGGGGTGCTGACCGGATGGCTGGCCGCACTTTTGCTTGAAGAACTAAGAGAGCTCCCGGCCTTTCAACAAGCGAACGGGGCGCTTACTAACCAATGAGGATAATGACGTGAATCTTCGGCGCTGGGTGCTGATCATCATCTCTTCCGGGTTGTTATCTGTTTTTGCTTCTGGGCAGCAGAAGGGTCTCCCTTCAGGAGCGGCCTTTGCCTCAAACCTTCCGGCCTTCTCAGCGCAAGACCTGCCATGTGCCGAAGTCAGACAGCGTTATGTGGGTGATGCCCTGAAGGTGGTTTACAAGTCATCTAGTATTTATCGTAGAGGCGCTGTCTTGCCGAAAATGGAAGGCCTTGCCTGCCTTGACGTTCTCGCCGACTGGCTGATCAGCAGACCGCGAAATACCTGGAAGGTGTCTGTAGGTAGTGAGACCGGAACCGGCTTTGACTCGCAAGCTCTGGGCGACAAGCGGCAGGAACTTTTGCAGAGATATTTCCTGCGCAAGGGGATCGATACCTCTGGCTGGACATGGCAGAGCGGTTCTCGGCATCACCAATTGCGCCTGGATGAGCTCAAAGACTCGCCCTGATTTCCTGCAAGGTGTCAGCTTTTACGGTGTAGACGTCTTTGCAGTATTCGCAAGTCACAGAGGCCTCGCTATCTTTCTCGATCAATCGGTCCAGTTCTTCGACGCCGAGGCTGCGCAGCAGTTTGATGGTTTGCCGTTGGCTACAGCTGCAGGCAAAGGTCAGCTCCGTGCTGCCGAGGATCTGATAAGGGAAGTCCTCAAGGATGCATGCTGTGATCGCTTCAGGCATCAGTCCCTGGCTGAGCATAGTCGTGGTTGGCGACATCCTGGAGAGCCGTTCGGAGAGACGGTCGGCCATGCTGTCATCAGCTTCGGGCATTAATTGCAGCAGGAACCCTCCGGCCGCGACCACTTCAGCGTGCAGCCCCAGTTCAACGCCCAGGGCGACACTTGACGGTGTCTGCTCCGAAGTGGTGAAATAGTATGCCAAATCTTCTGCAATTTCACTGCTGACCAGTTGCACCGTGCCGCGGTAAGGCTCTTTCATATCAAGGTCCTTGACGACGTGCAGAAACCCGGCGTGACCGACGGCTCCGGCGACATCGTACCGCCCGTCACGTGGCGGCAGGCCTGCCGATGCCACCTTGAGGGTTGCCCGTACCTGACCATGAGCATTGGTCTCAGCCTGCAACCTTTGCAAAGGCCCGTTGCCTTCGATCGTCAGGCCGACCCGTTGCTGGCCCTTGAGAAGGCTGCCCATTAAGGCTGCAGCCGTAGCCAGGCGACCGATAGCGACGCTGGCGGTCGGATCGGTCTGCTGCCGACGACGGACTTCCTCGACTAGGGCGGTGGTTGAGGCGACGCTGACGCGGATGGCGCCATCGTTAGTCAAGACACGAATCATATGATCAGACATGAGAACAACTCCTTAAAGTAAAGACCGGAATCTTAGCTGAAAGCCAAGCGCCGGTAAAGCTTGTGATGACAACGATAGAGAGAAAAGTATGTTAGAAACTATTTCCTGGTTGCCCTGGCTGGTGCCGCCCCTGCTTGGCGCGCTGATCGGCTATGTGACCAACTACATCGCCATTCGCATGCTCTTTCGTCCCTTGCGACCCTGGCATCTTTTCGGTGTGCGTATACCGCTGACCCCGGGGATTATCCCGTCCAAGCGCGGTGAACTAGCGCAGCGCATGGGTGAAATGGTCGGCGCCCACCTCCTGACAGCCGAGGATGTTCGCCTAACGCTGGAAAAACCCGCTTTTCGGCGTGAACTGAAGAGCGCCGTCAATGACAAGCTCCAAGCTTTTCTCTCTCGCGAGCTTGGCTCCCTCGAGACCCTTGTGCCGGAAAGTTACCACCGCCGTTTCCGTGAGCTGGTTTCGACTCTGCGGGTCAAAGCGGTTGGAGCGATTACTGAATACCTGGCAAGCGATGCCTTCGAAGCTCAGGTGCGTAACTTCATTCAGGAAAAAGGCGATCGCCTTTTGGCCCGCGACCTGGAAAGTTTCCTGACCCCGGAGCGTTATCAGAAATTGCAGAGTCACCTCGACACGCGCGTGACCACGATCCTGCACTCGGACACAACTGCCGGGGCGGTTGAGCGCTTTGTCGAAGATCGCCTAGAACGGCTGCTGCAGAGCGAGCGTTCACTGCGCGACTTCCTGCCTAAGGATCTGGTCGAGGTCCTCCTCCAACAGCTCGAAAAAGAAGTGCCGCCTCTGCTGGAGCGTTTCGGTGGCATGCTCTACGATCCCGATTTTCGACAGCGCTTGGTGGAACGTGCCCGTCAGGGGATTGACACCTTTCTCGATTCTCTCGGCGGTCTCGCCGGCCTCTTGAGCGGGTTTGTCGACCTGGACAAGATCTACAACCGCATCCCGGAGTTCATCGACAAAGCCGGGGAGGAGCTCTCGCACTGGCTGCGCGAAGAAAAGACCCAGCAACAGGTTGCTGGCATGCTTCGCGAGCGCCTTGAAGGGATCCTCGACAAACCCGTCAGCCGTTTCCTGGAAAAGGCTCCCTACGAAAAAGTTGCCGGAGCCAGGCGGTATCTCAGCGAACGCTCGGTTGCAGCGGTGCAGAGTCGGCGCACAACTGAGCTTTTGCTTGGTTTCGCCGACAAAGGATTGCACCGGACCAAGGACCGTTCTTTTCGCAGCCTGCTCGATGAGAACCTGCCCGAAGGCGGCATGGAACAAGTGCAAAACGACCTGGTTGAGCGTCTCCTTGCACTGGCCCGCTCCGTTGAAGCGGCCAATGCGATTGACACCGTAATCAAAGAGAAGCTCGAGGCCTGGATTTTTGAGAAGCCCCTGGGACGGTTGGCTGAACGCTTGCCTGCCGATGTCCTGGAAGAGCTTGAAGACGGACTTTACCGCCAGGTCGGTGATGTCTTGCAAAAAGAGGTGCCACCGCTGATCGAAACCCTCAACGTGACCCGCATGGTGGAAGAAAAGGTCAATCAACTCGATATCCTGCAGGTAGAAGATTTACTGATGGGGGTCATGAAGGAACAGTTCAAGTACATCAACCTGTTCGGTGCCGTGCTCGGTTTTTTAATCGGCTTGATCAACCTCGCTGTTTTGTGGATGGCCTGATGCTGAACCTGTGAGTATATTCAGCGTTAAAAGCAATTTCATCACCCGTGAGCTTCTCTCTCTGTGGTGAAAGTTTGATACCTGTGTTAATTTATTGCGGCCTCGCACTAAGCTGGGAGGTCGTTCATTAGCTAGAAGGAGATGCCTGATGAATTCCCGTTTTTCCTTTGGTTGGGAACATCTTCGCCGCGCCTGGGGCGGTATCCTCGGTTCGGAAGATCTCAACAGACTCCCCAAGGTTGATCGTGACTTGCCCTCGGCAGACGCCGAGCGGGTCAAAAACCTCATGGTGGAATGCCTGAACGCCCGCGGTGGCGAGGTTTCGGCGCGTCAGCGTGCCGCCATACTCGGAGAGCTCTACCTGACGTTAAGTGAAACAGGGCGAAGGAATTTTCTTGCAACGCTGGTAGACAACTTTTCTGTCGACCGTGAGGTGGTCAAGACCACGGCACGAAAGCTCCTTGAAACGGCTGACGACCAGAGCTTTCAGAAAGTTGCCGGCCGCATGCGTGAAGCGCTCATCTCGCCACAGCAACAGCTGCTGACGCAGTTTAACGCCCTGCCCGAAGGGATCAAGTTCCTGGTCGATTTGCGAGCTGACGTTCTCTCTTTTCGCCCCTCTCAACCACAACTGGCAGTCCTTGATCGCGAACTGAAATACCTCTTGGCCAGTTGGTTCGATGTTGGTTTCCTGAGCGTGCAACGGATCAGTTGGCAGAGTCCAGCCGCTTTGTTGGAAAAGCTCATGGCGTATGAAGCAGTGCACGCCATCAATTCATGGTCTGACCTGCACAACCGCCTTGAGTCTGATCGCCGTTGCTACGCTTTCTTTCACCCCGGCATGTCCGACGAACCGCTGATCTTTATCGAGGTCGCCCTGGTTGACGGCCTGGCCACCAGCGTGCAGGAGCTGCTTGATGAAAGTGCCCCTGAAACAATGGCAGAAGAAGCGAATACTGCGATCTTCTACTCGATCTCCAACACCCAGAAAGGGTTGCAGGGGATCAGCTTCGGCCCCTTCCTGATCAAGCAGGTTGTCACCAGTCTGCGCCAGCAGCTGCCGAACCTGAAAACCTTTTCAACCCTGTCACCCATCCCCGGCTTTCGTGGTTGGCTGGCCTCTTATTTCGAGCAGACCCTGGGCACAGCAGAGCAGGAGACTGCCCTGCAGGCACTGAAAGAGGCAGCCGGGTTGCTCAAGGTTGCCGTTGAACCGGAGGCTGTTTTCAATGCTCCTCAATGGTGGGAGAACCCGGAGGTTGCAGACCTGCTGAAAGAACCTTTACTCTCCCTCTGTGCACGTTACCTTCACGAGTTCCGTGAAAAAGACCAGGCCCCGGTTGATCCCGTTGCCCGCTTTCACCTCGGCAACGGTGCCCGTATCGAGAGGCTTAACTGGCTGGGTGACACCTCAGCCAAGGGGATGCGCGAATCCTGCGGCCTGATGGTCAACTATCTCTATCAACTTAAAGAGATAGAGAAAAACATTGAGTCTTATGCCGTCAGCAAGGAGATCGCCTCGGCATCGCGGGTTCGCAACCTGCTGCGCGAGGAGGATGAGGAGTCGGGGCAGTTGAACCGTTTGCGCCGGCTGCTGCCAATTGGCCGCAGCAACAGCTCAACTGATGTTGAGCAATCTTAACTTGTTTTTTTATTTCCTGAAGAGGGCCAGAAATGAACCTGAAGCCGGAAGTTGTTGAACAGTTGGAACGTGTTCTTTCTTCGGTGGAGCAACTTCTGCCGAAGGCTATAGAACCGATTGACTGGAGAGAGACCCCTGCGGCCAACTAGCGAAGGCACTCCTTTGCCGGCTACCTTGAGGCGATTGAGGACATAGACGAAACCGATCTTGACGATCTGGTCGGTATTGATCGTCAGAAAAAGGTCCTGGAGAAGAACACCCGGCAGTTTCTTAAAGGCTATCCTGCTAACAACGTCTTGCTCTGGGGCTCGCGCGGTACCGGAAAGTCCTCGGTGGTACGGGCTCTGCTCAACAAGTATGCCGAATTAGGTTTGCGGATTGTTCAGGTCGACAAGCACGACCTTGATCACCTGCCCGATATCTTCGCGCAGATCGGCAAACTGCCTTACCGCTACATCATCCTCTGTGACGATCTCTCCTTCGAACCCGACGACCCGGGCTACAAGATTCTCAAAAGTGTCCTTGATGGCTCGGTCTACGCATCACCAAAGAACGTCTTGATCTACGTGACTTCCAACCGCCGCCACCTGCTTCCCGAGTTCCATACCGACAATCTCGGTGCCAAGATGGTCCATAATGAAATTCACCACGGTGAGGCGGTCGAAGAGAAAATCTCCTTGTCAGATCGCTTTGGCCTCTGGCTTTCTTTTTACGTTTTCAAGCAGGATCTTTACCTGGAGATTGTACAGAAAACCATCGCCCGGCTCTGCCTTGAGAACCAGGTCGAACCGCAATGGAATGATGAAATGGCCCGGGCGGCAATCAAGTGGTCGCACGAAAAGAGCAAGCGCTGTGGTCGTACCGCACTACAGTTCGCGCGGCACTGGCTTGGGCAACACATGCTGGATAACGAGGACTGAACAAGCGAACGCCTCTCTTGAAGGTTGCACAATCCTACCGTGTCGAGTGGTCAGCTTCGTTCAGGCCTCCCATACGAGACTAGAATAGCTTCTGTGCCCAGACTGATGCGCCCTGCATGATCATCTCTATCGCATAGGTTCCGACGACCAGGGCGACAATGCGACCGGCCACCTCAACGTAACGCTCGATTAATGGTTCATTCCGGGTCCGCACGATATCGTGTACCTTTTTCAGGCCTATCATGATGGCGACAACCAGACCGATGGCGAGCAGGATTGAAGCGATGGCCCAAACCTGTGGCAGCTCTCTGCCGGCCAGAATCGAAGCGCTCACGGTTCCAGGGCCAATCATAATGGGCATGGCAATAGCGCCGGCAATATGCTCAGGCTTGCCACGTAAGTTTTTGATAGCATCCGGACCTTTAAACACAAATTGCAGGCCGATCATCAGGAAGACAATACCACCAAAAATTTGAAAAGATGCAAAGTTGGCCTGCAGGAGCCTCTCGAAGATCAGATCCCCTAGCAGGGCAAAGGTGATGAACACCGCAGAACTGATACAAGAGGCGCGAATAAGAACTTTCAAGAAAGCATGAAAATCCATCTCCTGAACCAAGTCGACCAGGTAGATGATCAACAGGAACGGGTTCAACAACATGAACAGGAGCAGAAATGATTTTATAAACGGATCCATGACTATCCTTTGCGAATCTGGGAGTTGAATTTGTCTACTGTTACATATCATTGGTTCTGTCTTTAAACACACAGAAATCTGCTCGAACGGAAAACGGCCGGAGGAATCAATCCTCCGGCCGTTCATGGTCAAGCTATTACAGGCGGACCTACATGGCTGCCTTGCGAGCCGCTGCGAGCCAGCCGTCCCACTTCTCCTGGTTCTTGGCAATCCACTCCTTGACGTGTCGATTGATATCTTTTTGTGATTTTTCACCTTCCTGCATTTTGGTGTTCTGCTCGTTGATATCACCGAGGGGTAGAGTAAAGACCTTGAAAAACTCTTTAGCGGCAGGGTTCGCAGCGAGAAATTCCTTGTTGGCAACAATCTGGATGTCTGCAACCACGAAGCCGAGTTTAACCGGATCACTGACGGCGCCCTCAATACCGCTCACGGTCAGGCGATCGACCATTGGCTCTTGCGCTTCTGTGGGCTTGATCTCAGGAACGTTCATCCAGACCACGTCTTCACCTGGCTTGAACTTGAAAATTGTCCAGTTTGGGGCCCAGGTGTAAAAGAAGGCTGGTTTGCCGGCTTTGTAACGGGCCAGAGCATCAGCCATACTTGCGGAATAGGACGCTTTGATCGGGTTGATATGTTCTTCAAGATCGTAGACTTCCAGATGATGAGCGATGGTCCCTTCACAGCCCCAACCTGCCGGGCAGGCAGTCAGGTCAGCTTTGCCGTCGCCATTGGCGTCGAAAGCTTCTTTGACTTCGGGACGTTTGAAGTCTTCAAGGGATTGGATATTGTATTTCTCTACGTCTCTTTTTGAGACCAGGTAGCCTTGCAGTCCGCCAGCCTTGACGACGTAGCCGACTTTTTCACCCTTCTCGTAAAAATCCTTTGGTAGTTGACCGTCGTGGACGGGGAACCAACCGTTGGTCCAGTAGTCGAGATCGCCCAGGGCAAGGGATTGGTAGAAGAGAGGATTCTGCAGCTCTTTGGGTTTTTTGACATTGTAGCCAAGTTCTTTCAGGCCAGCACTTACCAGAGCTTCCTGGAAGTAACCTGTATTCCAGGTTGCGCGGGCAGGTTGAACTTTGACGCCTTTGCCGGGCTCTTGCTGGTCAGCTAAGGCTGGCATCGATAGAGCCAACATCAGTAGAACGAATAAAAAACGTTTCATGCTTTTCTCCTTTTTAACATTATGGGTTAATGGATCTTTAAAGGTTACTTGTGGGACATCCCCTGGGTGATCCGGTCAAGCACCATCGCCAGGAGAACAATCGACAAACCACCGATGGTGGCCAAGCCGATCTCCAGAGTGTTCAAGCCTTGCACAACGGGGTTGCCAAGACCACCAGCACCAATCAGTGCCGCAATGACAACCATTGAGAGTGCCATCATAATGGTCTGGTTCAGCCCCGCCATAACCGACGGCATGGCAAGAGGGAATTGGACCTTGCGTAAAACCTGCCAGGACGTGGCACCAAAAGCGAGTGCTGCTTCAACCAGCTCTGGATGAACCTGGCGAATACCGAGGCTGGTCAGACGAATGATCGGCGGCAGGGCAAAGACGATCGTTGCCAAGATGCCGGAGACCGTGCCAATGCTGAAGAGCATGACCACCGGAATCAGGTAGACAAAGGCCGGAGTCGTCTGCATGGCGTCAAGGAAAGGGCGCAAGAACATCTCAAAACGATCGCTGCGACCCGACATGATACCGAGGGGAATCCCGACGATGGCGCAAAACACCACCGAACAGATCACCATCGCCAGGGTCGTCATGGTGTCGTCCCAGAGCCCGAGATAACCAACCAGCAAGAAAGAGAGAACCGTAAAAGCGGTCACCCTTTTCCCGGCATAACGCCAGGCGGCAATGGCAAAGAGGAGGATTACCACGAACGGTGGAAGTGTCGCAAAAAGCCATTCCAGGCCTTCCAGACTCAGCTCGACAGGGACTTTGATCACCTGGAAAAAGTCCCGATAGTTGAGCACCACCCAGTCGACGGCAGTTTGGATCCATTCATCAAGCGGTATCAGCTGTTCATCAAAATTGAAAATTCGCATTAGACTTATTTTTCTCCGTAGGGTTTATCAGGCCGTCACTTCTGTTGTTTCCTGTTCGCTGCGGTGCAGAGTGCGCAGGAAGAGATTCTTGGATACTGCACCCAGGTACTTATCATTCTCTCCGAGAATGGGTAACGGCCAGGGATGGCTTGCTACGTTGGGCAGGATGTCCTGCATCGAGTCAGTGGCTTGTGCTGTTACAACCTCGTCAAGATAGGCGTTAGGGATCAGGTGAGGTTGTTCCTCCTGATCGAGCATCTCGCGCAGCGAGTCAGATGAAACGACCCCCTTGAAGGTGCGGTTGGCATCAACAACATAGCCGTAATCACGGTCATTTTTGATCAGTCTTTGCAACGCCGCACGTGGGTTCTTGCCATCTGTAATCGGTATGGTCACCTGGGTGTCGGTAGCGATGTCTCCAGCAGTAAGAATGTTGGTCGGATCAACACCACGGAAGAAGGCGCGCACGTAATCATCGGCCGGGTTCTGGAGAATTTCTTCAGGGGTGCCGACCTGAACCACACTGCCACCTTCCATGATGGCGATCCGATCCCCGATTCGCATCGCTTCATCGAGGTCATGGGAGATAAAGACGATGGTTCGTTTCGCCTTGGCTTGCAGTTTGAGGAGCTCGTCTTGCATTTCGGTGCGGATCAGCGGGTCAAGCGCTGAGAAAGCCTCGTCCATCAGCAGAATGTCAGGATCAACCGCCAGACCGCGAGCCAGACCGACCCTCTGCTGCATGCCGCCGGAGAGTTCGTCCGGCATGCTGCCTGCCCAGGCCTCAAGGCCAACCTGTTCCAGCGCCTGGAGCGCCCGTGCTTCCCGGGTCTGCTTATCGATGCCGTCCATCTCAAGACCGAAGGCGGCATTCTGCAGAACCGTCATATGCGGCATCAGGGCAAAGGATTGGAAAACCATACTCATCTTCTTGCGCCGCATCTTCACCAACTCGTCATTGGTCATGCTGACGATATCTTCGTTGTCGATAAAGACCTGTCCAACAGTCGGTTCGATCAAGCGGTTGATCATCCGTACCATGGTTGATTTCCCGGAACCGGAAAGGCCCATGATGACAAAAATCTCACCGGTGTAGATTTCGAAGCTTGCATTCTGTACACCGATCGTTGTTTCGGTTTTTTCAAAAATTTCTTCTTTAGCCAAGCCTTGTTCAAGCATGGCCAGGGCTTTTTTGGGATGAGGGCCGAATATCTTGAACAGGTTTTTAACTGAAACTTTGACCGCTTGTGACATTTTGTATCCTTAGGATTTAAGCGTGTTGGCAGATGTTTCCTGGGGTAACTATGGGACGGGGCTTGCAGGCAAGCAGATGTTGCACCTATGGCCACGGCCAATAGCGAACGGAAGAGAAGGTGGTCGTCTGCAATCAGCAGTGCCCCAGAAATCGTCGTAATTTTATTTTTTTTAAAAAGACAGAGCGACCCGCGACTCGTTCTACCGGGAAAGCAGAATCAAGCGCAACTCTGTAAGAAAAGGCAATCTGTGAAGCATCACTCGGGGTGATGTTCTTGGCGATTACCTTGCGGGACAAGGATGGAACACCCTGGCAGGGTGTCACCTTTATCTTGTAATGATACATAGCTTGGCGCGGGAGGTCAAACTTGGCGGTCAGAAATTTAAACCGATGACTTCTCTTCTTCACTGAGCAGATCGATTTTATTTAGGGTGCTTTGGGCAGTCTCTTCTTTACACCGGCAATCACGGCCGCTGCTGGGTGCCGGCGTGCAGCCGCCTTTCAGCCCCCTGCGTTTGAGAAGTAGACCCGCGGCCAGGCCACTAAAAGCGAGCAGAAAAAGCACCAATGTCGCTAAATAAACTTTCATTGTTCAACCTCTTTCAGAAACCGTTCGAAAGCCGGACTGGCATAAGCGGTTGTCGATGTTTTGTCGTGAATCAGGAAATAGGCTGCAATCTGATTCTTTTCACAGAATAAGCGAGCTTTTTCTTCTCCCAGGACCATTAATGCCGTGGCCAGGGCGTCTGCCCGCGCGCAGGTCTTGGCAAGCACGGTGACCGAGGCCAGTTTGTGACGAATCGGCTTACCGCTGACCGGGTCTATGGTGTGTGAGTAGCGCTGACCGTCTTCCACGTAAAAGTTTCGATAATTCCCTGAGGTGGCCAGCGCGGTATTGGAGAGGGGGAAAATCGCAGCAACGTCTCGTACGTCTTCCAGCGGTTTTTCGAGCGCTATCTGCCAAGGGCGATCATCGCCACGATGCCCTGCAATCTTTAGCTCCCCACCAATCTCCAGGAGGTAGTTATCGACGCCCTGTTGTTCAAGGATCTTTGCGAGGGCGTCAACCGCGTAGCCCTTGGCAACGGCAGACAGATCGATTTGCAATTCTGGGATCTGCTTTTTGATCGCTGTGGGCCCTCTGCGCAGTTGAATATTCTTGTAGCCGATCCGGGCAAGGTTTTCTCGAATCTGGCCTTCCGTGGGAGTTTTCGACCTCCGTTCTGCGGCACCAAACCCCCAGAGCTCAACCAGGGGTCCGATGCTGATGTCGAAAGCTCCGCCACTGAGGGCGCTGATCTCTTGCGAAGCATCTATGACACGAGCCGTGTCTTCCGAGACAGGGTACCAATCGGTACTGGCCAGGCTATTGAATCGTGACAGCTCCGACTCCGGGTCATAGGTCGACATCAGACCGTTGATCTGGTCAAGGCGGGCTTGAAGACGTTGTTTCAGAACAGCAGAGTCTGTGCCGGGAGATCCGGGAACCATGTTCAACGACCAGGTGGTTCCCATGGTCTGCCCGGAGAGGAGAAGCCTGTCTGAGGTCTCTCCCTGCTGGCAACCGCAGGTCAGCGCGAGGAGAAGCAAACTGCTTGTCAGGAGGGAAAAGGCTCTCAGCATTAAAGGTCAGCCAGCCCCTGTGCATGGCGGATCATTCGTTTCATCGCTTTTTCTTCCTGGGCCTTCAAGGTTTGGAAAAGGTTGATGGTCTCTTTCTCGGTGCAGTGTTCGAGCAGGTGGCCAAAATAGCTGGTCAGGTTTGTTTTATAGGTAATGGCCGACTTCACCAGTTGATCAAGATCTGTCCTCGCCGCTTCACCAAGAATGTCCTGCCTCGCTTGCGGAAAAGCAATCTCTACCCCCTTGAGCCAGTGCTCAAGGACATGGTGCGATGTTTCCTTGCAATATTCCCCCAGCGCCAGCGCCCGATGCAGTTCATGGTCGATCAGGTAGTCGAGCATCAGCCGCACGCGCGGCGAGACGTCACCGTTCGCCATCTCCTGGTAGTAATCACTGACCTTGCGGTGATAATTCGGGATGAGATGCTGTAATAACGACTTTACCTGTTCAAAGCGCATGTTTGGCTCCTGGTTAGTGTCCCGTGCAGTTAGATACCGAAATCATCGAACATGATATTCTCGTGTTCCACGCCCAGGTTATAGATCATCTCACCGGCGGCCTTGTTCATCATCGGCGGACCGCACATGTAATATTCACAGTCTTCAGGGGCCGGATGGTCGACCAGGTAATTGTCATAAAGATACTGGTGAACAAACCCTGTCGCTCCGCTCCAGTTGTCTTCCGGCAAGGGGTCGGACAAAACCAGGGTCCAGCTGAAATTGTCAAACTTCTCCGCAAGCTCGTCGAACTCCTCCACGTAGAAGGCTTCACGCAGGCTGCGGGCGCCATACCAGAATGAGATTTTGCGTTTTGAATCAAGTCTTTTGAGTTGATCAAAAATGTGTGAACGCATTGGGGCCATGCCGGCACCGCCGCCGACAAAGACCATTTCAGCGTCGGTCTCCTTGGCAAAGAATTCGCCGTAGGGGCCCGAGACCATAACTTTGTCTCCCGGTTTCAGGTTGAAGATAAAAGACGACATCTGGCCCGGGGGTGCCTCGGGGACAGCAGGTGGCGGCGGACAGACCCGAACGTTGAGCATGACGATGCCTTTTTCCTCCGGATAGTTAGCCATCGAGTAGGCGCGCATGATCGTTTCATCGACCTCGGAGCGATACTGCCAGAGGTCGTACTTGTCCCAGTCCCCCCGGAACTCTTCATCGATCTCCATGGTTTTGTATTCGGCAACGTGTGGTGGCGCGTCAATCTGGATATAGCCGCCCGCGCGGAAATCGAGGTCTGCACCTTCCGGCAAAGCCAGCACCAGCTCCTTGATAAAGGTTGCGCGGCTTTTGTTGGAGATAACCTGACATTCCCACTTGCTGATGGAAAAAATCTCGGCCGGCAGTTCGAGGGACATGTCCTGCTTGACGTTGACCTGGCAGGAGAGCCGATACCCTTCTTTCGCCTCCCGCTTGTTGATGTGTGCAGTTTCAGTCGGCAGGATATCACCGCCGCCCGATTTGATCTTGACCCGGCACTGAGCGCAAGTTCCACCACCACCACAGGCGGAGGGGATAAAGATATCGTGGTTGCCAAGCACGCCGAGCAGCTTGTCGCCGGGATTCACCGACAAGCTTTTGTCCGGGTCATCATTGATATTGAGCGTCACTTCGCCCGGCGGGATCAGCCAGGACCTGGCAACCAGAATGACGGTCACCAGTATCATGACTATGATCGTGAATATGAGTACGCCCAAGCTTATTGCAATCATTGTCTTTACCGTTACAGCTGAATGCCTGAAAAAGCCATAAATGCCATGGCCATCAGGCCGGAAATCATGAAAGTAATACCCAGGCCCCGCAAACCGGCGGGGATATCAGCGTATTTCATTTTTTCGCGGATACCGGCCAGGGCAACCAATGCCAGGGCCCAACCGGTGCCGCTGCCGAAGCCGAAGACAACGCTTTCGGCAAAGTTGTAGTCGCGCTCCACCATGAAGAGCGAGCCGCCGAGAATCGCGCAGTTGACCGTGATCAGCGGCAGAAAAATTCCGAGCGAGTTGTAAAGCGAGGGGAAGAAGCGATCAAGGACCATTTCGAGGATCTGTACGATCGCGGCAATCACGCCGATGTAACAGATCAGACCGATAAAGGTCAGATTGGTTTCTGCCATGCCGAGCCATTCGAGTGCGCCCTCTTTGAGAAGAAACTGGTAGATCAGGTTGTTGGCCGGGACGGTAATCGTCTGTACGACAACAACCGCAATGCCGAGGCCTATGGCGGTATCGACCTTTTTCGAAACAGCAAGAAAGGTGCACATGCCGAGGAAAAAGGCGAGCGCCATGTTTTCGATGAAAATCGAGCGGATCAGGAGACTGAGGTAGTGTTCCATTTTAGTTTTCTTCCTCGATCTGATCGGTTTTCCAGCTGCGTAAAGCCCAGATCAGAAGACCGATGATAAAGAAGGCGCTCGGTGGCAGGAGCATCAGGCCGTTCGGCAGATACCATCCGCCTTCGTTGGTACTCGGAAGAATGGTGAATCCGAGCAGCTTGCCGGCACCGAGCAGTTCACGGAAAAAGGCCACGATCAGGAGCACAATACTGTAGCCCAATCCGTTGCCGATGCCATCGAGGAAACTGAGGCCCGGCGGGTTCTTCATGGCAAAAGCTTCGGCGCGACCAAGGACGATGCAGTTGGTGATAATCAGTCCGACGAAGACCGAGAGCTGCTTGCTGATGCCAAAGGCGAAGGCTTTCAGAAACTGGTCGACGATGATGACCAGGGTCGCAATAATGGTGATCTCGACGATGATGCGGATGCTCCCGGGGATTTGGTTGCGAATCAGGCTGACCGAGACGTTGGAGCCGGCAATGACGAAGGTCACAGCCAGGGCCATGACGATAACTGTCTCCAACTTGGAGGTGACGGCCAAAGCGGAACAGATGCCGAGGATCTGCAAACCGATCGGGTTTTTATTGAACAAGGGATCGAGTAAAACATCTCTGGATTTGCTCATTGTTTTAGCCCTGCCGTTTTTAGCTTGTTGATAAAAGGTTTATAGCCATTATCGCCCATCCAATACTTGAGCAGGTTGCCGACGCCACGAGCCGTAAGGGTCGCTCCAGCCAAGCCGTCCGCCTGGTAGACGGCGTCCTGAGAATTCTTGTCGACCGTCCCCTTAAGAACTTCGATGCGGGTTTTGCCCGCTTCATCATAAACTTTTTTGCCGGGCCACTGTTTTTTCCAGTCCGGGTTGTCAATTTCGCCGCCGAGGCCGGGGGTTTCTCCGTGCTCGTAAAAGGCGAAGCCATTCACCGTGGAAAAATCATTGGCGAGAGAGATGAAACCGTACATTGTTGACCACAACCCCTTGCCGTGTACCGGCAGGATCAGTTGCTCCAGCTCGTCACCAGCCATGACCAGGTAGACATCCTTGTAGCGGGAACGGGCCTTGATCGCTGCCAGATCGAGATCAGGCGAAATCCGGTAACTGGTCTCGGGATCACGCGCCGCCGAGCGGCTATCGAAGGTCGTTACATCGAATTCCTCGGTGAACTCGCCGGACTGCAGATCGACGATCCGGGTCTCAATTTTACTGAACTGTTCTTCAATCGACACGTCGACCTCGTAGAGACCTGCCGCCTGCAGGATGTTCTTCTTTTTCTCTTCGGCCTTGTTCCGCTCCTGCCTGTCACTTAAGCCGACGGCCGCCGCCGAAACAAGGATCGAGCAGACCACGCACAAGACAAACGCAACACTCAGGACTCTTGCGGTGCTATCCCTTGACATGCTGCAGCCTCCTCTTGATATGGAGCTTGAGAACCATCTGGTCGATCACCGGCGCGAAGACATTGCCGAAGAGGATGGCGAGCATCATGCCTTCCGGGAACGCTGGGTTGATGACCCGGATCAGGATGCACATGGTGCCGATGAGGAAGCCATAGAGCCATTGCCCTTCTTCTGTCATGGCCCCGGAGACGGGATCAGTAGCCATGAAAACTAGGCCGAAGGCAAAGCCGCCGAGAACAAGGTGCCAGAGAGGGCCGAGCTCGAACATTGGGTTGGTGCTGCTGCCGATCATGACAAAGAGCGTGGACAAGCACACCGCGCCGATCAGTCCGGAGAGCATGATGCGCCAGGATCCGATTCCGGAAAGGACCAGGACCGCGGCACCGAAGAGACAGGCGAGGGCGGACGTTTCCCCCATCGATCCCGGAATGGCTCCGACAAAAGCATCGAACCAGCTGGTTGCAGCCATAACCGCCTGCAGTCCTCCCTCCGCGGCGTGGCTCAGAGCCGTTGCTCCGCTCACCCCGTCGACGGCGGTCCAGACCATGTTGCCCGAGATTTGTGCCGGGTAGGCGAAAAACAGGAAAGCGCGGCCGGTGAGCGCCGGGTTGAGAAAGTTCTTGCCGGTGCCGCCGAAGATCTCTTTGCCGATGACAACACCGAAACTGATGCCAAGCGCCACCTGCCAGAGAGGCAGGGTTGGCGGGCAGATCAACGGAAAGAGGGAGCCGGTGACCAGAAAACCTTCATTCAGTTCGTGACGGCGCACGATGCAGAAGAGGGCTTCCCACAAGCCGCCAACAATGTTGGTGACCAGGTAGATCGGTACAAACCAGGCCGCTCCGAGGAGCAGGTTGTCAAAGAGGCTGTTTGGATTGCCTCCGTAGCCGAGGAGTTCAAGTAAAGCGCCGCGCCAGCCTTCTACGCTTCCGCCCGAGAATTGCATGGCGCTGTTTGCCTGGTAGCCGGTGTTCCACATGGCCATGAAAAAACAGGGAATGAGGGCGAAAACCACCGTGATCATCACTCTCTTCAAATCCATCGCGTCTCTGACATGCGGCGCCCCGTCCGTCACCTCGCCAGGCGTGTAAATGAAACTGTCAGCGGCTTCGTACAGGGGATAGAGGCGCTCGAATTTGCCACCCTCGGTAAAGTGAGGGTGAATCTTGTCGAGAAAAGCACGCAACACTTTCATTAGCCCTCTTCCTCTATCTTTTTCAGGGTTTGCCGCAAATGATGTCCATAATCCATTTTTCCCGAGCAGACAAAACTGCAGAGGGCGAGATCCTCTTCGTCCAGTTCGAGGCAGCCGAGATCCTGTGCCAGATCGGTATCCAGGGTAAGCAGAGAGCGCAGCAGCCAGGTTGCCTTGACCTTGAGGGGCATCACCTTCTCAAAAGCGCCGGTCGGCACCATGGCACGCAGACTGCCGCAGGTGCTGGTCGTCAGCGGCAACGGGCGGCGCGGCAGCAGGGACGAAGCAAAAATCTTTTTAACGGAGAATTTTTTAAAGCCCGGCATGGCCCAGCCCAAAAGCTCGCGTTGTCGATTTTCTTCCAAGACAGTCACCTGATTGTGGTAACGGCCGAGAAAGGCCTTGGTTCGACCTGCGCCATGACCGCTCAGGATGGATCCTGAAATGATCCGGTTTTCGGTGTCATTAAGCTGGCCGGCCGTCAACTCCGACAGACAGGCTCCGAGACGGGTACGGATGAGGCGAGGCTTCTTAACCGCCGGGCCGCAAAGAGCGACAATTCTATCCGTGAGAATCCTGCCGGTGAGCAACAGGTGGCCGATGGCGATCACATCCTGGTAGCCGATGTGCCAGACCGAACGCTCTTGATCGACATGTTCGAGAAAATGGATATGGGTGCCAACCAGTCCGGCGGGATGACAGCCGGAAAATTCACTGACAGTGATTCCTTGCGGAGCCGGAACCTGCGCCTGTGGTTTTTTACACAGGTAGACTTTTCCTTCCGTAAGGTGGCGCAGTGCTTTCAGGCCCGCCTCGAACTCGGTCACTTTCTCTGCAATTGCGACCTGTGGGTCAGCCGATAAAGGGTTGGTGTCTATCGCGGTGACAAAGAGTGCAGCGGGGCGGCTTCCCGGCGTCGGAATCTTGCTGTAGGGACGGGTGCGCAACGAGGTCCATAAGCCTGAGTTGATCATCCGCTCTTCAACCTCCTCTGCAGAAAGCAACTCAAGTTGGGCCGCCGCAATCTTTGCAAAGGTCTTTTCTTCTGCTCCGGAAATTTCGATAACCAGCGACAAGAAGATGCGGCGTTCGCCACGGTTGATGGCGACAACTTTGCCTGGTGCAGGGGCTGTGAAGAGCACCCTGGGGTTCTTTTTGTCGGAGAAGAGAGGCTGGCCAAGAACGACCTGATCACCCTCGGCGACCAGCAGAGTCGGTTTCATGTCCTGGTAATCGCTGCCAAGCAAGGCAACATGAGAAACCGGCAAGGGTTCTCCGACCTGCATCTCTGGAGCGCCGCTTATCGGTAGATCGAGCCCTTTTTTAATCTGTATCATGGCCGAGCCTTCCGATTGGTGGTTGAGAGCCACGCCATCATTGGAATCCTGTTGTTATGCTTGCAAAGAGTTCAATGCTTGAGATTGCCAACGTTTGCCAGAGTTGTGCTCTGGCAAGGGCCAGGCCATCCGAGGTTCACTATGGGTGGATCAAGGGTCACCCTTAATGTACTTTTTGAGCTGCTTGATGACAAAGTCTTTCTCATCAAGGGAAGCTTTGACTAAGTCGCCGATGGAGGCCAAGCCAACCAGTTGGCCATTTTCCATAACCGGCAAGTGACGACGACGGCTCTCGGTTACAATTGACATGGCCTCATCGACCGAGGTCTGAGGCGTAATATAACAAATATCTACGGACATAACCTGGCGGACGGCGACCTTCTGAGAGCAGCGGCCCTCGAGATCCACTTTGCGGGCATGGTCGCGCTCAGTAAAGATCCCGACCAGCTCTCCTTTGTCGATGACGACCAAGGCTCCAACACCTTTTTCTGCCATCAACACCAACGCATCGTAAACCGTGGCGTCCGAACTGATACTCCAGACGTCGCTGCCTTTGATCTTCAAGATTTGTGCGATAGATTTTGACATACTTGATCCTCGTTAAGATGTAATGATTGATAAGTTATTCTAACAAAAAAGTGACGTGAGCAAAAGGTTGGCGAGACAGCCTTTCCACTCAATCGGTTATCGAGATGCCGGCACAGATTTCCCCCCGAGGAATTGATCCTCAAGGGCAATCTCGAATTCCGCCAGAGAAATTTCATTAACCCCCAGGAATTGTGCCTCTGCCGTTGTCGGCAGAACCAGCTCCGGATTGTTTTCCAGGCCAAGACCCAACTTGCGACAACCGAGATTTGCCAAGCGGACCAGAGTGACTACAACATTCTGCGTGTCGAGTTCAAGGTCGTGATGAACGGTGACAACCTCTTTGTAGATTTCAGGCAGATTCCATTCTTCGAAAAGGCGCACCCCCTGCTCTACGTGCATGGTCTCAATCACCTCGTTGATCAATCTGCGCGAAAGCGTCATGCTGAATTCGCCGCTGACGGCAATCCCCTCCAATGCCGCCAGCAGGAACTGCTTGCCGATATCGTGCAGAAGCCCGGCCAGGTAGGCCTGGTCGGCGAGGTCCTGGTATCCGCAGCGATTCGACAACCAGCGGGCTCCGGCGGCGCACGCCTGGGAATGCAGCCAAAGCCTGGGCATGTAATGTGGCAGCAGCTTACCCTTGGTCGCGCTGACGCCCTCCTTGCAGGCTTGCTCCAGAACCTGGCGGGTCTTGTCCTGCCCCAGGCGGGTGATCGCCTCTTCGATTGAGAGGGTTTTGTGCAGCCCGGAAAAGAAGGAAGAGTTGGCGGCCCGGAAGAGGTTACAGAGCAAGCCAGGATCCCGACCGATCAACCAACGCAACTCTTTGATGTCGAAGGTTTCAGCGCCCAGAAGTTTGCTGACGTGCAGGCTGATGTCAGGATGGACCGGCAGATGTACCCGATCGGCTTCGACCATCTCCTTGATAATTTCTGTCAGTGGTTTATTGGCCAAAGCTATTCTCCCAACAGGCGACGCAGTTCGTGTAACGGGCGCGGCTTTAAGATACGCGGCAAACGGCGCATGACTTCAGGAAGGGAAACCTTGCCGCGGGCAGCCTTGGCGATACCGTCTTCCATCAGGGTGATCAAACCGGAGGTCTCAATGCTGATACGGCGAACTTCCTGAACCGTTTTACGGGCCAGAACGGCTTCTTTGACTTCATCGTTGAGAACCAGCAGTTCAAAGATGCCGACCCTGCCTTTGTAGCCGGTAAAACGACAGGCCGTACAGCCCCTGCCGATCTGCAGGTCCGCTCCAGCCAGATCACCATGAGTGTAGCCGAGTCGGCGGTATTCATCAGGCGTAGGCGTATAGGGAACCGTGCAGCTTGGACAAATTCTACGAAGCAGGCGCTGGGCGAGCATACAGTTGATGGTAGACGCGATCAGGAAGGCTTCGATCCCCATATTCAAAAGCCGCAACAGACCACCAACGGCATCTTCGGTGTGAAAGGTCGTCAATACCTTGTGACCGGTCAGTGAGGCCTGAATGGCCGTCTCTGCCGAAAAGGTGTCGCGGATTTCACCCATAACGATGATGTCGGGATCCTGGCGGACGATGTGACGCAGGGTCTCGGTGAAAGTGACGCCGATCTTGGGGTTAATCGAGCACTGGGTGATACCGTCGAGGACATATTCAACCGGCTCCTCTGCGGTAATAATGCAGGACTCAAGGTCATTGAGGTGGTTAACGCAACTGTAGAGGGTGGTGGTCTTACCGGCACCGGTTGGCCCGGTGACCACGATGATGCCGCTCGGTGACGCAAGTCCTTCATCACGGAACTGGTGCAACATACGCGGGGCCATACCGATATCATCAATATCAAGTAACTCGCCCTTCTTGTTCATCAAACGCAGCACGATCTTTTCGCCATGTACGGTGATGTAGAAGGAGACACGCAGGTCCAGGGTCATGCCGGTTGCCGCGCTCTCATAGAGGATGCGGCCGTCCTGGTGACGCCTGCGCTCGGCGATATCGGCCTCTGCCATGACTTTCATACGCGTGGCGATCGGCGCGGCGAGATCCAGGCTCATCTCCTTGTGCACGCCGAGCACGCCGTCACGGCGGAAACGAACACGCAGACGGTCTTTCATAGGTTCAACGTGAATATCGCTGACACCTTGCTGCATGGCGTCATCGAGGAGGCTGTTGACGATGCCGATGATGGTCGAGTCATCCGCGACCTCAGCCTCTGAGCGCTGGGCTCCGCGGCGGTAAAGCTCGATGACTTCCCGGATCGCCTGGCGGGTACCGATGGCAGGAAGAATCTGCCGGCCGAAGACCCTGTCTACGGCTTCAAGATCTTCGAGGTCCAGGGGATCGACAAAAGCAATAATGGCCCGGCCGTCAATCTGTGCCACGGGGACGAAGGCGTGCTGGGCAAACATCTTGGCTGGAACCTGGGCCAGCAGCTCGCGGTCGATTTCGGCAAAAACCGGCTCAACAAAAGGGTAGCCGAGCTTGGAAGCCAAAACCTCCATCAGGCGGTGCTCATCGATGAAGCCATATTCAACCAGAATATCACCGATTTTCTGCTGCCTGTTTTCAACCTGAATCGCTAGGGCCGCGTCCAGATCGCCCTGTTGGATAAAGCCAAGTTCAACCAGCAGGTCACCAATACGAATATTCAAACGTTGCTGCTTGAGGACTTCGTTGAGTTGCTGGTTGGTCAGCAGGCCCAGTTCCTTGACAATTTCGACCAGGGAACGATCAGAGACCAGCTTTGCCTTGATGCGCTTTGCGTAGACCAGCTTGGCCGGGGTGATTAAGCCCTGCTCAACCAGCAGGCGCGCAATGGTGTCGCCGCCTACAGCCATGACCGGCTTATGGGGTTCAGGGAGGTTTTCTGACTTTTTTTGCACGGCAGGCTTGTTGACTTCGGGCATAGCAGCAATCCATTACATTAAGAAAAATTCAGTGGCTTAAGATTACCATAGATCTTCCCGTGTGCAAAAAGTGGCGACTGTACGTACGAAACGGAATGGGCTACGGCAGCAGTAGCCTCAGGGCGAAGATTAAAACGGTGGCGATAACAAACCGCTTGATCCATTCATGCCCTTTTTTTACAGCCAGGTGCGAAGCAAACCAACCCCCTGCCGAGTTACCCGCGGCCAGAGCCAGACCAAGAGCGTAATCGACCTGACCATGCACAACAAAAACACCCAAGGCGACCACGGTGAAGGCAAAGATAACCAGGACCTTGACGGCATTGATGCGAACCAGGTCGAGCCCGTGAACCAGCAGGCCGGTAATGATCAGGAAGCCGACACCGGCCTGGACAAAACCACCGTAGATGCCGATGCCGAAAAAGCTGACCACCAGTAACGCCAGACGCGCCGGAGTTATCGGTTTCTCCGCTTGCTGTAAATGCTTCAAGGGGTCGACGATCATGAAGACCAGAACCCCGACCATGACCAGGGCGAGTAACCGACGAAAAACCATCTCATCGACCGTGATGGCCAGGTTGGCACCGATATAGCTGCCGATCAGGGCGGGGGGAATGCAGAGCAGCGCAAGGCGGATGGGGAAAATTCCCTGGCGCTTGAAGCCGGTAATGGCAAAGATGTTCTGACAAAAGATAGCGACCCGGTTGGTGCCATTGGCGGTCGCCGCAGGCAGACCGAAGAAAATCAGCAACGGCAGGGTCAGGAGAGAACCGCCTCCGGCCAGAACATTGAGTACGCCGGCGACAGCGCCAACCAAAATCAAAACAGGTATTTGCCAAAAGTAGGGGTCCATTTATGAATCCTTCTCCAACAACTCACGGATGACCTCACCGGCCATAGTCAAGCCAAACAGGGGTGGTATCACCGAAGAACTGCCGAGCGGCGCACGTTGGCCTTGATAATGACCAGAGTCTTCTGTTGTCATCTCACGGCGACCATCGGTTAAGGGCCTGAACTCTTCGGTAGAGTACACGGTTTTGACACCGTGAAAAATATTACGCCGGCGAAGCTCCCTGCGAAGAATTCGGGCCAATCGGCACTTGTTGGTGTCGGCCAAATCCGCAACGCCGATGCAGGTCGGGTCGAGCTTGTTGGCCGCCCCCATGGAAGAAATGATCGGCAGTTGCATCGTGACGCAGGTTTCGATCAAGTGAATTTTGGCCGTAATATGGTCGATACAGTCGAGAACGTAATCGTAGCCACGCTCCAGCAATTCGGCTGAATTCTCATGGCTGTAAAAAGCCTGCAATGGCTCCACCTCGACATCGGGGTTGATCAACCGACAGCGCGCTGCCATGATCAAAGCCTTGGGCTGACCGATGGTGCCTTCCTGGGCATGAATCTGGCGATTGCTGTTGGTAATGTCAACTTGGTCGAAGTCGATCAGGGTCAGCCGACCGATGCCGCCACGGACCAGCGCTTCGACTGCATAGCTGCCCACCCCACCGAGGCCGAAGACGGCGACAGAAGCTGCCTGCAGGCGTTTCAAGCCCTCTTCACCAAGGAGCAGGGACAATCGGTCAAAGCGATTATTCTGGGTCATTATCTCAGGTTTCCTTATCTTTCTGAAGCGTGTCCGGCAGAGGCAAGCCGAGAACACGGCAGGCATTGAGTGTCGTCCTTTGAGCTGTCTCTTCAAGGGTCCAGCCACGGAGACTTGCGACCTTTCTGGCGATCAATTCAAGGTACGCCGGTCGATTCAGTTGACCTTTGTGCGGTTCCGGCGTCAGGTAGGGCGCGTCGGTCTCAAGCACCAAGGCTTCAGCAGGAACTTCGCGGATCACTTCGGGCAGGCGACGCGCTGTCTGCGAGGTGACCACACCGCCGACACCGAGAAGAAATCCCAGCCCTATAACTTTTCGAGTGGTTTCAAGGCTGCCGGAAAAGGCATGAAAAATTCCCCCGATCTGATCGCCGCCTTCTCTCTGTAGAAGCTCCAGAAGCCGCTCTGTGCTGCGCCGTGTGTGAATCAGCAGCGGCTTCTCCATCTCCCGGGCGAGACGAATCATTGCAATAAAGAGCTCTTCCTGCTGCTGCCAGGGGATGTCAAGCTGGCGATCCAGGCCGACTTCACCGATGGCGACAGCCCTTTCATGGGTCAACAACTGTCGTAATTTGTCGAGATGAGCTTTTTGAAAGTTCCCTGCGGCCTGCGGGTGAATCCCCGGTGCCAGGTAAACCTGCTCATGCAGTGCGGTTGTTGCCAGCACCTCCGACCATTGTTCTGGTGTGACTCCCGGGACGACCCAGGCACCAACACCGACCTCTTCAGCCTCTTGCAGTAGCAGCGCAGGCTCCGCAAGCAGGTCGAGATGAATATGCGTGTCAATATAGCGATTCACAATCTGCAAAGCCTATCACAACCACCTCAAAGCGAACAGGCGTCTGTGGCTTTTTAAGCATTTTCCTTGCCGCGTTTCACTGGTCAGTGATAATCGTAAGCAGCTGTATCTCTTGTCTTTATTACCTGAAGGTCTTAATGGGAACCTCTCATGTCGACAGCTGCACCAGACCGCTCCACTTACCTCCGTAAACTCTTTCTGGTTTGTCAGGCAAGCACTGAAAAAGCAGCTGCGTGAGCAGCTGGACATGTTACATGAGCTGCTTGGCGAGGATGTTGATGGGCACTCCGGATAGACGGTTGAGAACCTTTTAGGCACCGTTAACAATACCGGCAGCAACTTACGTTCGGTCAGGGCGATTGTGTCGACGATGGAAGATTTTCTCCTGCCTGAAATGACTTCAAACTTCTTGAACTCCTTGTCCAAAACATCCCGTTGCCAGGGCTCAAAATTGTTGTTCCTCTGCAGGGAAAGTTCAGAGGGCGCTTTCGTTGTCTTCAATGCTGATGGTCGGTAGTGAAAGAAGATAGAAAGTCACTGCGCAAGCGATAACCAACAAGAGGACCCGCACCCAGACAAGTTCGATCAGAAAGAAAGCCGAAAGGATGATGCTTGCCCAAAGCAGGGTAATCGCCTTGACTTTGCTCGCTCGTGACATGCCGCAACCATTGATATAGGGTTGAACGATAGGCCCGAAATGCGCGTGCTCAAGGAGCCAGTTGTAGAAGCGCTGGGAGCTGCGAGCGAAGCAGGCCAGGGCGAGCAACAGGAAAGGGACTGTCGGCAGCACGGGCAGAAAGATCCCGAGTACTCCCAGGGCAATGGCAAGAAAGCCCAGGGTCAGCAGCAGCCAGCGGAGAGCCTGGTTGATTGTCTTGGTTTTGTCTTGAGAGGGAATCGTCATTCTGTCTTGAAGCATACCTTGGCCTGCGACTTAATGCCAACCGGATAGAGAGTGTTTGGGTGGCCGTAGAGGTCTTCCCGATTGCCACTCGGCATAATGCGTGTCGAGAGGCGTTGAGGAAAGTTGGAGACGCAAAGTGAGGTTTGTTGTCTGTTTGAGTCAGTATTCTGGGACTGTTTTGGTCTCGAAAAACGGTTCAGGATTTGTAAGAAATTTTAATTATTTGGTTTTCTCCTTAATTGCTGAAGATGTCAATGATTGAAATAAGAAGGTCTTATGTTATCTTTATATCCAAATATTTACTGAGAATGCAAAAGCTCATTTAAAATTATAGCGAAAGGGGTTCTCTGATGAATTTGAAGAATTTTTGTAAAAGTGTTTTGTCATTGATGGTCGCTTCGGCTTTGGTTCTCCAGTTGGCCGCATGTGGAACAATCCTGTATCCCGAAAGAAAAGGGCAAGTCTCCGGCAAAATCGATGTTGGTGTGGCTGTCCTTGATGGGATTGGACTTTTATTCTTCATTATTCCTGGAGTCATTGCATATGCTGTCGATTTTTCCAATGGAACGATCTACTTGCCAGGAACGGCTTCCGTTGATGAGGGTGATGGCCAGTTTAGTGACTGGGCTTCAATACAAATTCCAGAAGAAAATATGACACGTAATGGCATTGAGTCGATTATCGCCGCTCATACGAATGTTCAGGATGCTCTTTCCAACCCGGATAGCTCAGCTTATGAAGTGAGTAGCCTGACAGAGGCAAGTCAAAAACTGGCTTATTTGTCAAACTAGATTTAAACAAATAACGCAAACTACTTATGTATGAAACAAAAAACCCTCGATCTTTGATCTGAGGGTTTTATTTTAAGTCACGACACACTTCTAAGACGAAAGCCGGATTCTTATTGATAGCGGTATTCAAGAGACAGTTTAATCCACACATTATTGCCATCTGGAAGCGGGTGGCTATTTTTATTCATGGTGTGCTTTCGCACAGTTCCGTTTCGTGAAGTGCCGATTCAAAATTTACGGAACTCCACGTATATTTTTGTAGAAGGATTCGATAAATTAGCAACCATCGAAGGCTTGCTGTGGCAGGTGGGTCTGAGACAATCTTCTTCAAAACCTCCTAAAAAATAGAAAAGTTTGCCCCATAGTCTCTACCTCCTGAACTGTGGGGCTTTTTTCTTGTAAGTCACGATTAACAGTAACATCGTAGATTCTCTGTAAGCGCTTGTTATTAATCTCGCAAGTCATTCTCATAAGTTTTTAAGACATTAAATCCAAGAGACTCTTCCCAATGCCCCTCTTCGTCCGTAAGGGGAGTCGTGTTGGACTCGAGCATCGGCTGTTGAGAAGGGGACGTTCTTTCTGAACGTCTCCTTCTGCTGGGATCTAATGTGTCGCCTTATCTCCCCAGATAGATCTTAACCGCTGATCACGACCACAGTTCCATCGATACGCATTGTAGCGAATGGGGTTGTTCTTGTAAAAATCCTGATGGTAGCTTTCGCTCCCCTTGATCGGGTAGAAGGTAGACGCATCCAGGATGGGTGTGACCACTTTTTGATCCGGGAACATTGCAACAACGCGTCTCTTCGACTCCTCGGCAATGGCCCTTTCTGATTCATTGGCGACAAAAATGGCCGCCAGGTAACTGTGGCCTTTATCACAGAATTGCCCACGATCATCAAAGGGGTCGATATTCACCCAGTAATGATCGAGCAACTGCTGGTAGCTTACCTGGTTCGGGTCGTAGGTTATTTCGACAGCTTCATAGTGCCCTGCATGGTTGCCGTTGTAGGTTGGATCTTTCAATGTCCCGCCGGTAAATCCGGAGACCACATCGGTGACGCCTTCAAGTTTTTCAAAATCTGACTCCATGCACCAGAAGCATCCTCCAGCCAGGATCGTTTTGTCGGCCAGGGCATGCGTGGCAAAAATGAGTGAGATGATTAATAGGAAAAGGATCCGTGTGTAGTTCATAAGCCCTCCTGGTGTATGGAGATTAAGTTTTTAAAAATTCTCTGGCTGACTATGGCCCAAGCCTTGCCTGCTATTTGAACAAGGTTGCGTATTCTGCGTAACCTTCTTTCACCAAATCGGCTTTCGGTATAAAACGCAGAGCCGCCGAATTCATGCAGTAACGCAATCCGGTCGGGGCTGGGCCGTCGGTGAAAACGTGACCAAGATGCGCATCGGCGTCTTTGCTGCGGACCTCTGTACGCACAGAGAAGAAGCTGCGGTCTTCTCTCTCAACGATCTGGTCAGGCTCCAACGGTTGGGTGAAGCTCGGCCAGCCGGTTCCTGATTCATACTTGTCGGTGGAACTGAACAGCGCTTTGCCGGAGATGATATCGACATAAATCCCCTGCTCGTGATTATTCCAATAGCTGTTGTTGAACGGCGGCTCGGTTCCATCCTGCCGAGTGACCTTGTACTGCAACGGGGTGAGACGAGCGCGAAGTTCCTGATCTGTGGGTATTGTGGCCTGCTCCATTTTTATCTCATCTTCTTTCTTTATATGCATATCGTCGTCTTTCATCATACCATCTGATTTCATCTTCATGTCGTCGTGCTGCATTGATTGCGCCGTTGCCATGTCATCTGACGTGTTCCTCTTCTCGTCCATACTTTTGCTCTGTACCTGGACAAACCCGATCATAACCAGGATTATACTGACAATTGTTATGGTAATAATTTTCATAACTTCCTCCATTTATTGTGCAGCTGATAGGCTGATTTGGTTTTTATATGGCTGTAGTATAGCGGAGCTGTTTAAGGGCTGATTAAGGAACATGTAAAGATTTGATATAGTTTGAACGGGAAGGTGGAAAATTGGTGGCACGTGGAACGAGGAAAAGTGAAAGCTGATGGTATGGGGAAAGTTACTTTTCTGTGCGGGGACACATCATGTCGTGTCCCCATATCTAGGCATCCAGATCAATCGTCAAGAATTCTTCCTGTGCCATCATATCCCACTGCATTTTTTTATCCAGGGGTTCGGATGAAATAAGGCAGGAGTTATCCGATAAGGCCTTGTAGAGAGAATAGTAGTCCGGTTCCTTGGCGTAGTCACGATAAGCGAAAAACTTCAAACCATCGCTGAACAGGCAGTTCATCGCGGAATATCTGTGCTTGCGCTTTATAAGTGCAGCCGTATCAAGAAAATCCCGGCCCATGTCCTGACCATTGCCACTCATAACGTGATAGAAGAAAACCTCGGTATCGAGTGCATCTGTTCCGAGGCCCGGCAGGGTGATGTCGGGCAATAGTGCCTGGTAGTCGTAGACCACTCCATTATGGAAGAACACGTTGTTGTCGATGAGGAAAGGATGGGCGTGCCGGGTGCTGAACCTGTCGTCCCAAGCGGATTTGCGCAGGTGGAGAATCATTAAAGACGAACTCTTCAACCTGCTGAGTATGCCGATGACCTTGTCGGTCTCATGCAAAAGACTGACGCCGCTTTTATGAACGACCAGTTGTCTTTCCTGGTAGAAGGCCAAGCCCCAGCCATCTTCATGTCCGGGCGGGTCTTCGTCCATGACCACGCCGCTGCGCGCGAGCTCGCAGAACCGTTCAACGATCTTATGATGTTTTGAATATTCGAAATTGGTGATACCCAGAACTCTGCACATTTAGGAGCCTCTCGGACTAGGCATGAGCCTGCAAACGAGCCAAAAGCTGTCTTCAAAAATCCGATTTTTCGCTTCGCCCCGCATAGTCCGTCAGGCACCTAGAAAAACCACTTCGCAACGAAGACGGCGATAACGATGCCGATAAAGTCCGCAACCAGACAGACCGGCACAAGATAACGGGTTCTCCTGATACTGACGGAGCCAAGATAAACGGCCAGCACATAAAAAGTGGTTTCGGCGCTGCCCACGATGATCGCTGACATGTGGGTGGCCATGGAGTCGGAGCCGGTGGTGGTGACGATATCGGTAAAAAGTGCGGTCGAGGCGCTTCCGGAGAGAGGTTTCATGACCGCCATGGATAAGGCTTCTATCGGGATGTCCAGAAAAGCGAACATGCTGTAAAAGGCATTCCTGACATAGTCGAAAGCGCCTGATGCCTGGAAGCCTTTAATGGCCACGAAGATGGTTAAAAGGTAGGGGAAAATGTTCAGGATAATGGCCGGTCCTTCCTTAGCCCCGGTGACGAAGGAATCATAGACTCTGACCTTCTTCAAGGTTCCGTAAAGGACCGTAAAGAGAATGAACAGCGGAATGATGAGTAGCGAGAGGTATTCGACGTTCTCTATCATCTGAATATCCTCCTGAACGCAGCCAGCACCAGCAGCGCTGTCATGGTGGAGATCGCGGTGGCGATCAGTATGGGAAACACGACCGCGGCCGGATTTCGATGCCCGTAGCTGGCAAGGATGCCGATCACGGAGAAGGGGATCAGCTGGATACTGGCGGTGTTGATGACGATAAACGTCATCATCTCAGGCGTGATGGTTCCTTTGTCCTCATTGAGTCCATCGAGTTCCTGCATGGCCTTGATTCCCAGCGGTGTGGCGGCATTGCCGAGCCCGAACAGGTTGGCCAGAACGTTTAAGGTGATGGCCGTAATGGATGGATGATCACCGGGGATGTTTTTGAACAACCGGGAAATAATCGGCTTGAACAGATGCGCGATCCGGTAGATCAGGCCGGAGTCTTCGAGGATCCTGGTGATCCCCATCCAGACCGAGACGATGCCGAGGAGATAAAGCGAGATCTCCACGGCCGCTTTTGCGCCATCGAAGATCGATTTGGTGAACGCCTCCAGATTGCCGGTAAAAATGGCGAAGAAGATACTGACGCAGATCATGATCAGCCAGAGTATGTTCATGGGTTCCTTCCGGGGAAAGACATCTTTCTTATCATGAGCTGCTTCTTGTCCGTGTTCAGCTCAACCCTGGCGCCGATCGGCAAGGTGATCTTGTTCGCAACATGGCCGATGTAAGGACAATGCACAACCGGCACGCTTAAGGCCATTTGCGAAGCCAGGATGTTGTAGATTTTCTGGCTGCCGATCCCGCGGAAATCGCCGAGAATGAGAGCTTTGATTCCGTTGAGCTTTCCGGCAAGGATCCACTGGGTCAGCAAGCGGTCCACCCCATGCAACTCTTCATCGACATCTTCGAGAAACAGGATCGAGCCGGCCGTGTCGATCTCCCACTCCGTATCGATCAGGGCGGTCAGGGTAATCAGGTTGCCGCCTTTGAGAATTCCGCTGGCAGAGCCGGGATTGTAGACTTTGCAGCGGGCTCCTTTGAACAGGTTTTTTTCCGGATAGCCTGTAACGGCGTTGACCAGCGATTTAAGCGTGAAGAGTGTTGGTGTTCCCAGGTTGATCACCATGGGGGCGTGCAAGGTCACCAGCCCTGTGCGCTCGAAGATCGGGTTGAGCAATGCGCTCAAGTCGCTGAAGCCGGCGATGATTTTGGGGTGTTTTTTTATCAGATCAAAGTCGATGTAAGGGAGAGACTTCATCGCACTGTAGCCGCCACGCAAAGCCAGGATCATATCGACATATGGGTCTGCAAACGCCCTGTGGAGCTGGTCGGCTTTCGCTTGCGGTGAGGGGAGTTTTTCCGGGAATTCCGGGTTGATGACGTTGAAGCCCAATCCGGTGAGCTGCTTGATACCACCGGTAAAGTCTCGTTTCTTCTTGATTAAATAACTGGGCGTGACAATAAAGACGTTCTTCAATGGAAAGAGCTCCGCGATGTCAGCCATGTCGCCAAAGATTCCGAGCCGTTACTGAAAATCAATTTATCTTCAATCAGGCATAAATACAACCTGATTGAGAATAGTTTGTGTGCGGGGGGCGCATAATACAAAAGGGCTTTCGGGAAACAGTTAAAGGCTGCACAAACCCGCAGCCTTTAAGAACAGGCCCTATCGTTGAGAGATGCTCCCGTCTATTCGAGGTCGTATAACAATTTTTCGACCATCCCGGCCGCGGCCACCGTGATCTTGCGACAATTTCTCTGATGCTCTTCGCTCATCCATTCATAGCCTTTGGAAAGTCCACGGCAGCAGGAGGTTTGAAAAGTTTCCTTAAAGGCGGCGATCAAGTCTGCAGAACGATCGGCGCGCCAGTTCAGGCCGAGAGCCATAACACCACCGGTAATGGCACCGCAGAGACAGCCACTCTTGCCGATACCGCAGCTGAAGCCCTCCGTTGCTGCCAGCAGTTCCTGGTTGGTGCTGCCAACTGAGGCCTGCAACACCGCACGGGTGCAACTGTGACCCTCATCGAACAACTCGCCTGCGATCTTTGCGGTGCTCATCCTTCCTTGATTCCCAGTTTTCGAAGAATGGTGATCATCGGACACCAGTTGGAGAAGGCACTCTGAAACAGGTTCAGACCGACAAAGGCAGTGAAGAAAAGCCAGTAGGGCGAATGCACCTGGGAAAGGACGACGCTGAGCATCACAAAAAATCCGGCGATCATACGCAGGTAACGATTAATGGTCATGATAAGATTCTCCTTAGTCTAAACTTCGCTCTTGGTTGTTGAGCTGCCAGTCATGCAGGGCAGGTGATCGGAAGCCGCATGCAAAGATGCGTAAAATAAACGTATAAATCAGGCAGGCTCATGCTGCCTTTGGTTGTGTCTTGGGCTTTTTGAGCATGTAATAGAGCACCGGGACCGCCATGCGGCTGACCAGCAAGGAGGCAATTTCTCCAAACATCAAGGAGATGGCCAGGCCTTGAAAGATCGGATCGGCGAGGATCACTGAGGCGCCGACCACTACGGCAAGTGCCGTCAGCAGCATCGGTCGGAAGCGAATGGCTCCGGCTTCGACGACCGCTTCGGCCAGCGGCAGACCGTGACTGATGCGCAATTCGATAAAATCAACCAGGATGATTGAGTTACGGACCACGATACCGGCGCCGGCCATGAAGCCGATCATCGAGGTTGCGGTAAAGAAAGCTCCGAGGGCCCAGTGTGCAGGCAGGATGCCGATCAGAGAAAAGGGGATCGCTGCCATGACAACCAGTGGCGTGAAATAGTCTTTAAACCAACCGACCATCAACATGTAGATCAGGATCATCACCGCACAAAAGGCCAGGCCGAGATCACGAAACACCTCGAGGGTGATATGCCACTCACCATCCCACTTGATCGACGGTTCCATACTGTTAAATGGCTGGTTGAGGTTGAAAATTTCAACCGCCTCACCATCGCCGCCAAATTCACTGGCTTTAAGATCCGCCAGTTGCCGATTCATGTCAAAAATAGCATAAACCGGGCTTTCAACTTCGCCGGCCACATCTGCGGTGACGTAGATCACAGGTTTCAGGTTCTTGCGGTAGATCGGTTGCTCGACTGCTTGTTCGGTGACCGTGACCAGTTCACGCAACGGCACCAAGGCCCCACGCACATCGTCAGTCGACCGAAGTGAAATATTCAGAATGCTGTCTATGCGGGCCCGCTGGCTCGCTGGCAGCTGCAGGACGACAGCGATATCCTCCTTGTCGGCCGGCTGGTGAAACAAGTCTATCGGCAGCCCTTGAACCGCCATTTGCACGGTGCGGGTAATGGCCCCTTCGCTGAGGCCATTGAGAGCGGCTTTCTCCTTGTCGACTTCGAGAACCAGTCGTTTATGTTCGGCTTCGCGGTACCAGTCGACATCAACCACGCCAGCCGTGGTGTCAAAGATCTCCTTGACGCGTTGCGCCAGCTTGAGACGTTGCTCATCGCTGCTGCCATAGACCTCAGCGACCAGCGTTGCCAGCACCGGCGGCCCGGGCGGGACTTCCGCGATGGCGACAGCGGCCCCATATTTTTCCGCGATTTCAGCGATCCCAGGCCGCATGCGTACGGCGATATCATGGCTCTGCAGTGAACGCCTGTCTTTGGGCAGCAGATTGACCTGGATATCAGCCACCGTTGGCCCGCTGCGCATGAAATAATGACGGACCAGGCCGTTGAAATTGTATGGTGACGCCGTGCCGACGTAGATCTGGTAATCGGTTGTCGTCGGATCTTCGCGAACCACAGCAGCCATCTCGAGGGCTACTCGGCTGGTCTGCTCAAGAGTCGAACCTTCGGGCATGTTGAGAATCACCTGGAACTCGCTCTTGTTGTCAAAAGGCAGCATCTTGACCTTGACCAAGCCAAAATAGACCATGGAAAAACCACCCAGCAGCAGCAGGGTAATCGTGGTGAAAAAGAGCGTGCGCGAAACGGCGCTGGCAAGCAAGGGGTCCATGGCCCGATGGTAAAGGCGGGTCAAGAGATCATCGGGCGCACGATCGTGATCCAACGGGCTAGTCTCTTTATCGTCCCTGGGTTCTCTGCCTTTGGCCAACAGACGAATCGCTGCCCAGGGCGTGACGGTGAAGGCGATCAGCAGCGAAAAGATCATGGCCGCCGACGAACCGATCGGGATCGGTCGCATGTAGGGTCCCATCAGGCCACCGACAAAAGCCATCGGCAAAATCGCCGCGATTACCGCCCAGGTCGCCAGAATGGTGGGCTTGCCAACTTCGGCCACCGCCTCGATGGCAATCGTCAACATCGTTTTGTCGCGGCCTCCGGGCAGGCGCATGTGGCGGACGATATTTTCTACCACCACAATGGCGTCATCAACCAGGATGCCGATGGAAAAGATCAGCGCAAACAGGGTGATTCGATTCAAGGTGTAGCCATAGAGATAAAAAACCAGAAGCGTCAGGGACAGGGTCGTGGGGATCGCCAGCAAGACCACCAGTGCTTCGCGAAAACCGAGAAAGAAGAAGATCAGAAGGGCGACACCAAAAACCGCGATGCCCATATGCAGCAGCAGCTCATTCGATTTTTCAGCGGCGGTCTCGCCGTAGTTGCGGGTGACACTGACCTTGATATCGGTCGGGATCATGCTTCCTCTGAGGAGGTCGATTTTAGCTTCGACCGCATGGACCACATCGATGGCGTTGGTCCCTGGCCGTTTTGCCACCGACAGGGTCACCGCCGCTTCTTCACTCTGTCCCGCTTCGCCGTAGAGAACGTAGCTGTCAGGTTCCTGCGGACCGTCGATGATCTGCGCGACATCAGCGAGATAAACCGGATGGCCGTCATAAACGCCCACGACAACCCGGCCGATCTCGGCCGCGGAGCTGAGAAACTGTCCGGTCTGCAGCAGCACCTGCTGGTTAAGAGACTCGAGCTTTCCGGTGTATTGCTGCGTGTTCGCCTGCTGGAAGGCCGGAACCAGTTGCTCTGGCGTCAGGTTACGTGCCTCCAGCAGCAGCGGGTCAAACTCAATCCGCACCTGCCGCCGGGTGCCGCCGATAAGTTTCGTCTCAGCGACGTTAGCGATCGTCTTGATTTCGTCATCAACCTGGGCCGCCAGTCGCCGCAGCATAAAATGGTCATAGCCTCCTCCATGGAAGGTCAAAGCCAGAATCGGCACATCATCGATGGAGTGCGGCTTGACCAGGGGCCGGGAGACCCCGGGCGGAATCCGGTCAAAATTGGTGGCCAGCTTCTGATTGAGGCGAACAATGGCCGTTTCAGAATCCTCGCCGACATAAAACCTGACTATCAGCAGGCTTTGACCGGTCATCGAGGTTGAATAGATGTACTCGACCCCCGGCAGCTCGTAGAGCAGCTTTTCCATCGGGATGGTGACTTGCTGCTCAATCTCGGCGGGTGTGGCACCGGCCATGCTGACCAGAACATCGATCATCGGCACCTTGATCTGCGGCTCTTCCTCGCGAGGCAGCATGTTGATCGACATCAGACCGAGCAGCATCGAGAAGACTACGATCAGCAGCGTTAGCCTCGAATTAATAAAATATTTGGCGAGCTGCCCGGCAAAGCCGGCTTTTTCAACCTGTGGTGCGCTCATTGTGCCGACCTGTCCGTTGTTACCTTAAGAGGTTGGCCATCCTGCAGTTTATCGCTTGCCTCGTTCACAACCTGATCCCCGGCTTGCAGACCTGAAAGAATTTCGGTGCGTCCATCAAACTCTGCGCCGATGCGGACCAGACGCATGCGGGCCAGGCCCTTTTCTGCAACAAAAACCTGTTGCAACTGCCCGTTTTTCCTGAGGGCCTTGCTGTTAACCAGCAAAGTTGTCGCATGGCTGTCAACCAAGGCGACCCGGGCAAACTGACCGCTATGCAACCCGGGAGCAGAGGGTAGCATCAACTTTATTTGAGTGGTTCGCGAAGCCGGATCAACCGTTGGCGCGATTTCCCGGATTTGCGCGTTCAGTGTCAGTCCGGCCGCAGGCACAGTCAAGGGCAGTCGGCTCTCGAGCGTTAAAGAATGTGACAGACCCTCAGGGACCTGGATCACGACTTCAAGTGCTGAGCCGTTTTCCAGCTTCAGGAGAGGAACGCCGGGCGCAGCCTGGTCACCGACGTCGACCGACTTACCGGTTACGGTCCCTGCGAAGGGCGCACGTATTTGCGTATAGCCGAGGATCGTTTGTGCTTCACGGTAGACAGCCTCATTGATTTGTACCAGCTCTGCAAGCGTTTTGACCTTTGTCCGGGTCGAAGCATTGACCTCTTGTAGCTGGGTTTCCCGTGCCAGGTTGCGCCTTGCCTGAGCAAGCTGTGTCTCGGCCTGCTGAACCCGGGCGTTAATTTCAGCGGCAGCAACTTTTATCAGCAGGTCGCCCTTTCTGACCTTCGAACCGATCTGCACCGGCAGTTCCACAATCTGGCCAGCGACGCGTGCCGAGACCGTGATGTGCTCGACCGCCTGCAGGGTCCCAGCCAGCTCAACCTGAATGGGCACTTCGCTCAGGGCGAGAGTTTCGACCTTAACCTCAACCGGAGGCAGGGATGTGGCGGCTGGTTTCTCCAGGGGATCATTGCAACCGGAGAAGAGCAACAGGGACAACAGGCTTAAAAACAGTGAGCTCTTGTTTAGCGTCATGGCTGGTTCTCCATGCTGGTGGTCTGATTGAGGTCTTCAGCATATTGCGGCAAACCGGCCGCGCGCCGCAGATCTGCAATGGCGATCTGTACGGCAGATGAAGCAAGGGCATGGCGAACCCGTGCATCTGTCAAGCGATTCTCGCTATCAATCAGCTCGGAAATCAAAAGCAACCCGGCACGGAATCGGGCCTGGGATAAATTTTCACTTTCGACAGCCTGCTCGACGTTCTTCTGCGTGACTTGTTGGCGCTGCCGGGCCAGCGCCAAGGTTAATTGAGCCTGAGTTACTTCAAGGCCAAGCGCCAACTCCAGCTTCTTCTGTTGGGCGCGCAAAGCTCCCAGCCGCGCTTCAGACAGGGCAATATCGGCTCCGGATTGATAACCGTCGAAGAGCTTGAAGCTCAAATTAACACCGGCCATCCAGGAGTCGCCGTCACCATCCAGAACCGTCCCCCGGTCGTACTGATAACGGGCAAAACCGTCAACTGTCGGCATGCGCGTGCCGCGTGCCGCAGCCAGCTGTGATTCTCCGGCTTCAAGAGCTGCGGTCAAGCTTCTTAACTCCGGGCGCTGTCGCGGATCGGGATCTGTCGGCAGGGTTAGTCCTTCTGCGTCATTGATCTCAATCTTCAGATCCTCCCCGGGTAACCCCAGCAGCGTCAGAAATATCTTTCTGGCCAATTCAAGATTATGCTGCGCCTCAATCAGATTTTCCATGGCGACAGACTTCTCTACCTCAAGATTCAGCAAGTCAAGCTTGAGGAGATCCCCTGCGTCATAGCGGGCTTGTGCAACAGTCAGCGAGGATGTGATAGCTTCCAGCGCCTTCTGTCGTGCTTGCACAAGCCTTCTGCCTTCGATAATTCGCTGAAAACCGCGGAAGACTTCAAACTCAAGTCTTAGGCTGACCGCCTCACTTGCGGCGGCGGAGAGGTCGACCCCGGCTCTGGCAGCATTCTTGTGCGCCAGATCCTGACCACCGTTGTAGAAGCGGTACTGTACCCCAACGCCCAGTCCGAGGTTGTCGGTACGCCCGGGATTGTTAAAGTCGATCCCCGGAGAAAATTCCCCCTGGTTGAGAATGTTCCCAAAGGAATACATCGGGTTGTTCGTCTGGATGTAGTTACTGAAGAGCTCGACTTGGGGATAAAAAGTCACAGAGGACTTCTGCAGCATGGCATCAGCCTCAATAATTCGCTGCGCGGCCAATTGGCTGTCCGGGTTGTTCTGCCTGGCAAAAGTGATGGCCTGCCGAGCGGTCCAGATCTCCGGAAGTTCCGAACCGGCGGCGAACACCGGCAGGTAGATCAGTAGGGTCAGAAGAAGAGAAAAGAATTGCTTAGCTTTCATTGCTTTGCCTGTCATTGTTGGCCTTGACGGTCTTGAGTGCAGATATGCCGATAAAGGAGTGAATATAATTCACCGCAAACGACAAGTCTGTCAGATAAATCAAAAGAGAATACCCACACTACAAGTATTCAAAAAAACATATATATTGTTTTTACGTTAACGTCAACCTTGAACGTTAATAATAGCATATTATTGGCTCTTTTTAATCTTAATCTGGGAAAGAAAGGACGCTTTCTGTGTGGCGATTGCCTTCCCCCTGGATTTGAATGTCTGGATTTTTGGTTATGCAAAAATGAATACTTGGCTAACTGAGTGTTTCCTATAAAAAAAATTGAAATAAAACACGGTTTGCTTTAAGATTCGGATTTCAATCATTGTCTTATAAGGTTATTTTTAACCTCAATTTCTTAAGGAGTGGCTCTCATGAAACGTTTGTCTCTGTTGGTTCTGGCTTTCTGCCTCACCCTGGTTGTCGGTATTTCTGCCGGCTTCGCTGCAGAAGAAAAGAAAGACCCCTTGGCGGCTTGGAAGCCCAAGTTTGATTCGAGTGGTGCCGAGTACACCTACATCCTCTCTAACATCTCACACCCGGTTATTGAAGGTGTCGGTGCAGGCTACCGGATTCGCGATCGCGTCTGGGAAGCTTCCAAAGGCCGCCTCTATGTTGACTTCCGCCCCCTGGCCCAGCTCGGCGGCGAGAAAGACGTTATCAACAAGCTCAAGCTCGGTGCCGTGCACGGCATGCTCAGCTCCTCGGTGGCGGCACAGAATGTTGCTGACACCCTCGGAGTCGTTAACATGCCTTATGTTGTCGATACTTTCGATAAACTCGACACGTTCCGTAACACTCCGGAGCTCTGGCAGCCTTTTGCTGACAGCGCCCTGAAAAGCGGCATCATGACGGTTGACGTCACCGGTTACGGCCCTTACGGTTGGGCCACCACCACCCCGGTCAAAACCATCGAAGACGCCAAGTCGATTAACTTCCGGATTGCCCAGGCGCCACTCAACGCGGACTTTTACAAGGCATGGGGCATGAAATTTACGGTCATGCCCTGGCCGGACGTTCCCCAGGCACTGCAAACCGGTGTTATCACCGGCCTTGATCACACCGCGATCGTTTGCAACATCACCAAGAAATTCACCATTGCCAAGAATTTTACCGAGCTCGACTATGCCCAGGGACTTTTCATCCACCTGATGAACAAGCGCTGGTTCGATAAGCTGCCTGCAGACCTGCAGGAGATCCTGTTGACTGCTATTAAGGAAGAGAGTGCAGCGACCCGCGAGCTGACCCGCAAGCAACACGACACCCAGGTTGCCAAGGCCAAGGAAGCAGGCGTCACCTTTACTAAACTATCCGACGCCGAAAAGCAGCAGTTAATCGATGAGATCGCTCCTGTTTATGAGAAGTGGGGAGAGAAGATCGGCATGGATTATTTCAAAAAGGTGCAGGCTGCGCTCGGTAATTGATTCTTGATACAAAAACAGCTATGATCTGCGACCGGGGAGAGGCTCTCTTCCCGGTCGTTTTTTTTGCGGCAACGCCTCAATGGCGAAGTGAGCCATATTTTTAAACATCTATACGTTGGGGTTTTCTGCTTTTCGCGCCTCGCCTACAGGCGACGCGCCTCTTTCCTATGAAAAAACTTATCTACTATATTCACCGTGTGTTCTCTTTCGTCGAGGACTGGAGTCTCTTCGCGACAGTCATGGTTGCCCTGTCGGTTGCGATCGCCAATGTCGCCCTGCGTAAACTGACCAACGACGTCAACCTCTACTGGTCCGACGAAGTGGTGCGCAAGACAATCTTCTTCACCACCTATGTCGGCTGTATCGCGGCAATCCGCAACCGTTCACTGATCCGTATCGACGCATTGCCCCAACTCTTTCCCTTCCTGAAGAAGCCACTTACTGTTTTCAGTCATATCGGTGTGCTGGTTTTCTCCGGTTTCATGATCAAGCTCGGCTATTCCCTGACTGAAATGGTCTACTACGACGAATACGCCAAAACAGCGTCACTGCAAATTCCCGAATGGTATTTCTACGCGGTTCTGCCGATCATGGGCGTGATGATGTTTGTTCGCACCCTGATTATCATGGTTGAAGACTGGTTCGGCATCAAACTCTGCGAACCGCCAGTTGAAGACGAGGTGGCCTGATGGAAACCAATTACCTCGTCATTATGGCGCTGCTGATCGGTTGCCTGGCTACAACGATCCCGGTCTTCATGGCACTCTTCTTTACCGGTATGGTCGGCCTGGTCTGGATTGCCGGTATCGATCCACAGATCGTTATCGAAGTTCTCTACCGCAGCATGGACAAGTTCGCTCTGATCGTTGTGCTTTTCTTCGTCCTGTGCGGCAACATCATGACCACCGGTAGCATCGTCTCAAAACTGATCAAGACAGCGAATTGCATGGTGGGCTTCCTGCCTGGCGGTCTGGCCATGGCAGGGATTCTGGCTTGTGGCTTCTTCGGCGCCATTTCCGGTTCCACGGTCGCCACGGTCGTGGCGATCGGCGGCTTCATGATTCCGGCGCTGCTTGAAAATAATTATGACGAGAAATTTTCTGTAGGCGTCATGACCACCGCGCCAATTCTCGGCGTCATAATCCCACCGTCGATTTCGATGATCCTCTATGCCATGGTCACCAACGACCCGCTTGAGGCGCTCTTTTTAACCGGTTTCGTTCCGGGTGTCCTGATCATGTTCTTCATGTCTCTTTACGCCTACTTCTTCTGCAAACGCCGGGACACCGTGACCATGCCGAAGCCGAGCCTGCAGGAAGTCTTTGCCACCCTGCGCGAAAGCTTCTGGGCCCTGATGCTGCCGGTCCTGATTTTCGGTGGCATCTACTCCGGCTACTTTACGGCCAACGAAGCGGCTGTGGTCGCCTGCTTCTACGCCTTCATTGTCGAACTCTTTATTCACCGCGATCTCAAGCTACGTGAAATCAAGGGGGTCGTCATCTCGTCTGCAATCACCTCGTCAACCCTGTTGGTGATTGTCGCCGGGGCCTCAGTTTTTGGCGAGTACCTGACCTTTGAGCAGATCCCCGGCCAGATCGCCAACGCCGTGGTCGAGAATATTCAGACCCCCTGGGTTTTTCTCCTCTCGGTCAATATCCTGCTGCTGATTATCGGCATGTTCATGGATATCATTTCCGCCACCCTGATCCTGACACCGATCTTTCTCCCCCTGCTGAGTCGCTTCGGCATAGACACCATGCATTTCGGCCTGCTCATGACCCTGAATCTGGGCATTGGCTACTGCACGCCGCCGCTGGGTGTCAGCCTCTATATTTCGGGAGCGGTCGCCGATCGTGATCTGATTTATGTTTCCAAGGCGGTGCTGCCGTTTCTGTTAATTCAGGTTGCCATCCTGATGCTGCTGACTTTCTGGCCCGACCTGGTGCTCTTCCTGCCTCACTGGGTCTACCCGCCACCTTAAAGGCTGGCCTTGGCTAGGTTGACCGTCTAATTCAGACGAGGGAGGTTTTGATGGAAACAAAAATACTGATTCCGGTCGATGGTTCGGAGACCGCGGATCGCACTCTCAAAAAGATCATTGCCCTAAAAGAACGTTTCCCGAAAGAGTTGACCCTGCTCCATGTTGTCGATGTCGACAAATTGGCGTACCGCATGATTCCCGACTTCCAGATCGAAATGGTGAGGGAAAATGCCGGCAAGGCCGGGCAGCATGTGCTTGACAGCAAGGTTGCCATCCTTGAAGAGGCCGGCTTTACCGTGGAGGCCCGCCTCGAATTTGGCCAGCCCCGACAGTCTATCTGCAAAATCGCCAACGGTGAGGCCTTTCAGCTAATGATCATCGGTCGGCGCGAAAGCACCGGAGAGATCCGCGATGTCCTGTTCGGCTCGGTCGCCAACTATGTTCTGCACAACGTCGCCTGCCCGGTTCTGCTCTTCTGACCTTACTCCCCCAATCTTTCAGGGTGATCCATGAATTTTTCTACTGAGGACCTGCAACAACTCGAAGCTCTGGAGATTGAGCCGTCAAAAGCGGCCCGGCAGCTTGCCTGGTTACGCAGTGGTCAGCTCGATATCACGCTGGAGCGCTGCTGCACTGTCGATGACGGCATCACGCAGCTTCAGCCTGAGTCCCACGCTTACCTGTATAAGGCCTTCGACTCAGCGATCGCAGCCGGACGTCTGCGCCGCTTTGTCCCGGCTTCAGGTGCCGCATCACGCATGTTCAGCCCCCTGCACGCCGAGAGAGCTGTTTTTGATGCCTGTCGTGCTGTCGAACCGCTTACAGGGGCCTCGCAGGCGGAGCTCAACCTGCGACGTTTCCTCGATAAAATTGAGGCCTTCGCTTTTTACCCAGACCTGAACAACGCCATGGCGGAAGATGACCAGGATTTACAGCAAGCCCTGGCTGACCGCGACCTGCCCCTGATCGTCCGTTACCTGCTGGAACCCTGCGGCCTGAGCTACTCACGACTACCGAAAGGCCTGTTAGCCTTCCACGCTGCTGTTGACGGCTCCCGCACACCTTTTATTGAGCATCTCGCAGAAGCCGCGCTGTTGAACGGTCTGGACGGTGTTGTTCGGCTGCACTTTACCGTCTCCGCGGAACACCTTGAACTGTTCAAGGCGCAATTTGCCGCCTGGCAGGAGACCCTTGCTGCGGCCTACGGCTGTCATTTCGAAGTCAGCTACTCCACCCAGAAAGCTTCGACCGACACTTTGGCCCTGGATGCGAAAGATCAGCCGCTACGTGACAGTGAGGACCGCCTGGTATTGCGTCCCGGCGGGCACGGTGCCCTGATCAAAAACCTCAATGACCTGTCTGGCGACATCGTCCTGATCCGCAACATTGATAATGTTGTTCCCGACGTGCACAAGGACGCCAACCTGACCTGGGCCAAACTGCTGACCGGGTACCTCGTGACCCTGCAGGAAGAACAGCACGCTCTGCTCAAGGCGCTCCATGATCACCCGGAAGACCCTATGGCCCGGGAACTGGCGGTCTGTTTCCTTGGCGACCGGCTGCAGCTGGACGTCTCACTCTCTGACGACACCCAGAGCTTGCTCGACAAGCTTGACCGACCGGTGCGGGTGTGTGGCATGGTTCCCAACAGCGGTGAGCCCGGAGGAGGGCCTTTCTGGGTGCGCGGTAGCGATGGACGGGTGACCCGGCAGATTGTCGAAGGGGCGCAGATTGACAAGAGCGATCCCGAACAGGCGAAAATCCTGGCCGGTTCTACCCACTTCAACCCCGTTGACATGGTCTGTGGCGTCAGTGACTGGCGTGGTAGACCTTATGATTTGAATCGTTTTGTCGATGAAGATGCGGTGATCATCACCAGCAAGAGAATGGAGGGACAAGAACTTAAAGTCCTGGAGCTTCCCGGTCTATGGAATGGCGCCATGGCGGGCTGGCACACTCTGTTCGTCGAGATTCCGCCAGAGGCCTTCAATCCAGTGAAGACGGTCTTTGACCTGCTCAGACCGGCGCACCAGGCTTGAGCCCGCAGAAATAGAGTTAAGAGCAGCAAAGAGGCAGCAAAATTGAATTCTGATTTCTTTACTGCTGTACTGTTTAGTGATAACGAATTTTCCGGACACCCTCCAGTTGCTTGATCTCTTCCATCAATTCATGCCCAATGCTGCGTTCTTGCTGAGTGATGACCACCTGGTAAAAGAGCTCATCGAGGGCGAAGTCAAGCTGGGAGCTGATATTGGACACTTCGAGGTTCCGTTTGGCAAAAACGGCCAATAACTCTCCGAGCAGGCCATCACGATTGAGTGCCGTTACGCTCAGAGTGAGGAAACGATCCTTTTTCATTATCGGATCGAGTTTTTTCAGGAAAGTCAGGCTGACCAGGACCAGGGCTGTGGCAATAACGCCGAGACTGAAGAATCCCATACCGAAGGCCATGCCCAACCCGGCAACCGCCCAGAGGCTGGCGGCGGTCGTCAAGCCACGAACCGAGGCCCCTTCTTTGAGAATCACCCCGGCGCCGAGGAAACCGATACCGGTGACGATCTGTGCTGCGACCCGGGAGGGATCAAGGCGCAAGGTGCTTTCCGCGTCAAAGACACCGTACTTGAGGTAAAAAGCTTCTGAGACGATCATCATGACGCAGGAGCCGACAGCCACCAGCAGGTTAGTCCTCAAGCCTGCCGGGCGGCCGTGCTTTTCGCGCTCAAGACCCACCAGCCCGCCGGCCAGTGCTGCCAGCAACAGCTTGATGGTAATATCCAGCTCGACGCTACCCAGTAATGTCGTTTCAAAAAACATACGAAGACTCCCGCTACCATTTTACCTCATACTCAGCCAATCTGCAGGTGCTTTGGGGCAATAGCTCAGGCGACCTGGTCGATTCTGGCAAAACGTGGGACTTTCTGCCCTGCCACCTCAACAGTTTCCAGAAACATCAGCAAGGGTCGAACCCATAACGAGTTGCCGTCGCTGAGACAGCGGTAAACCACCAACTGCTCATCAGTTTCACTGTGTCTTGCCACGTCGATGACTTCGTAGAGATTGCCTTTGTAGTGCCGATAGCAACCCGGTTGAATCGTGTGTTGCATAACTTTTCCTCCAGGAAAGTTGTTGCTCGTAATGAAGGATATCCCAGACTCTGGTACACTGGGACAGATGGATTTTCAACGGGCCTATGAGCCAAACAAAACTTGACAGGCTTAACCCATTCATTATCGCCAAAGCGCAAAGCAGCAAAGAGAAAAAGAGACATTTTACGATCGATAAGAGCTTTTCCTCTGCGTGAAAACTTGCTTTGGTTTACAGCCCCTTTTTAGAAGCCTTCAGAAAGTTCACCATGACTCCTGCTACTCACGATAACCGCCTGCTCGATGCTGTGACGACAGATTTTGCCGTATTACGTGGTCAGCCGCAACCCTATGGTGTCAGCAATCTGGCCGAAGGGGTTAATTTTGCTGTCTTCTCACGGCATGCAACCACTCTCAGTCTTGTCCTCTTCCAGCCCGGAAACCTCGCTCCGTTTCTGGAGTTTCCCTTAGACCCCAAAATCAACCGCACCGGTGATGTCTGGCATCTCTGTGTGCAAGGGCTGCTGCCGGGTTTTGAGTACGGTTACCGGGTTGCACGTGACACGACAGAGGAGTCACCCATTCATCGTTTTGATGCTGACAAAGTTTTACTCGACCCCTACGCACGGGCGATTTCAGGCCCTTCCCTCTGGCGGGAATCAAGTCGTGCGGCGTCAAGGGCTGGGAATTGGCGCGGGCTGCTGGTCGATGACAAATTTGACTGGGAGATGGACCAGCCGCTCAATCGTCACCTGGCCGAATCAGTGATCTACGAAATGCATGTGCGTGGTTTTACCCGGCATGAGTCAGCTCAGGCCGTTCACCCGGGAACCTTTTTGGGCGTCATTGACAAGATCCCTTACCTGCAGGAACTGGGAGTTACCGCTGTGGAACTCTTGCCGGTCTTCGAGTTTGACGAAGCCGACAACTACCGAAAAAACCCCTTAACGGGAGAGGCTTTGCACAACTTCTGGGGCTACCACCCGTTAAGCTTCTTCGCTCCCAAGGCTGCCTACGCCGTCGACAAGAGGCCCGGCGCGCAGCTTTGCGAGTTCAAGGAGATGGTTAAGGCGTTGCATAAGGCCGGCATCGAAGTGATCCTCGACGTGGTGTTCAACCACACCGGAGAGGGCAATGAACAGGGCCGAACCATCTCCATGCGCGGGCTGGACAACAGCGTCTACTATATCGTCGATCCGGAGACCGGAGAGTACGCCAACTACTCCGGTTGCGGCAACACGGTCAATTGCAACCATCCGGTGGTGCGCGATCTGATTATCGATGCTTTGTGCTACTGGGTCACCGAGATGCACGTTGACGGTTTCCGCTTTGACCTGGCCTCCATCCTGGGCCGAGGGCCCGATGGTGAAGTGCTGACCAACCCGCCGCTACTGGAACGCATTGCTGGCAACCCGGTGCTGGCCAACACCAAGCTGATCGCAGAGGCCTGGGACGCCGCCGGGCTTTACCAGGTCGGCACTTTTCCAAATTTCGGGCGCTGGGCCGAATGGAACGGTAAGTTCCGCGATGACCTGCGGCGTTTCATTCGTGGTGACCTGGCCATGACCCCGGTACTGGCGACCCGTCTGGCCGGCAGCTCAGACCTCTACCAGGTTGACGGCCGGGCGCCCTACCACAGCATCAACTTTGTCACCAGTCACGACGGTTTCACCCTCGCCGACCTGGTCAGCTACAGAGAGAAACACAACGAAGGCAACGGCGAGTACAACGCCGATGGCGACAACCATAACCTGAGTGCCAATCATGGCTTCGAAGGGCCCAGTGAGGATTCGGCGATCCGCACTCTGCGAGACAAACAGGTGCGCAACTTTGCCAGTTTGCTGATCCTGGCTCATGGTGTCCCGATGCTGCTCGCCGGTGATGAAATGGGCCGCAGTCAGCAGGGCAACAACAACGCCTGGTGCCAGGATAACGCTCTCAGCTGGATCGATTGGGACGACCTTGAGAGCAACCGGGAGCTCTTCACCTTCTTTCGCCACCTGATCGCTTTCCGCCAGCAACATGCCTTGCTGCGCCCCCGTCATTTCGAGGGGGAAGAAAGCGGTGAGCGCTGCCTGACCTGGCACGGCTTCAGATTGCGCGAGCCAGACTGGTCAGAGACGTCCCAGTCTCTGGCCATGCACTTACAGGGTGCGGCTGATGAAGTTCAAATCTACCTGATCGCCCATGCGTCGACAAAAGCCACTGAATTCGCCCTGCCGGATGCGAGCAGCAACAAGCCCTGGCGGCGATTTGTTGACACCTCCCTGACCGTGGAAGGTCCAAGTTGTTCCCCGGGAGAAGAGGTGGTACTGCATGATCAGAAGAGTTATCGCGTTGCCGGACAATCCGTGGTTGTCCTGGTAAGATGAATCTGCATAAGTGTTGCAGCCGTCAACAGGCTGCCGCCGGCAAGACAGGAGGCTCCTCTCTATTCGGCAGAGAGCAGGGAGAGAAGAACCTGCAATATCAGTATAATCGTCAGCAACCCGACGATGCCGCCGGCAAGGCAGAAAAGAATGATGCCCAGAGTTTTCATAGCGAGCCCTTTCAGGCAAAAGATCTCTTGTTCTCAAATTATGGAGGAGATTTTGGTTGTGTCAACGCTCCTTTGTTTTGGCAGGCAGACTGCCCATAAGAGACAGGAAAAGTTTATCTATGAATTCTGTTCAGAAAACGTGTTGTGATCGTTATCTGCGTTATTTTTTGTCACTTCAGCTGTTTCATAAATGCAGCCGATGTGTCATAAACACTTTGCCCTTGTGATGTTGTTAAAAATTAAGTTTTCTCTGGCTTTGACCTCACACCTCCTCCGAGTATACTTATCTACTCTTTCGACTCTGTTGGAAAAGAATAAATAGGAGCTTTCTTTGAAAAAATTTACCTTTTTGGCAGGACTTCTCATCTGCGGGCTGGTGGCCTTTTACCTTTATATCGACACAACCCCACCGGTTATCTCCTGGGGCGCTGCGGAAAATGACAGCATTAACCACGCCCTTAACGTGAACGTTGCCGACGATGTCAGCCTGAAAGAGGTCTGCTACACCCTGTCCGGTGGCGCCTGCGCCGGTGAGGAACGTTGCTCAAGAGAACTGCAAACCCAATCCTTTGACCTGCCCATTGATCCTGATCAATGCGTTGTCAATTCGGACCCCCTGGAAGTGAAGATCACTGTCAAAGCGGTTGATTCCTCCCTTATCGCCAACAAAGCAGACGGTTCAATAACGCTAACCTACGATAACCAGGCTCCGAACCTGATGACCCTGCAGGGGTCTCTCTCCCTGAAACGTGGGGGGACTGGAGTGGTTCTCTACGAGGTGGGTGAAGTGCCCATTGAAACGGGAGTCCTGCTTGGTGATTTACGCTTCAGGGCCTTCGAGTTTGAGCCGAACAAGTACCTGAGTTTTTATGCCCACCCCTATAATGTAAAAGCAGATGAGTTCAAACCGAGGGTGTTTGCGGTTGATGCCGCGGGGAACCTGAGAAAGATCAGGCCCGGCTCAAGAACCGCTTCACACGCCTATCGTAAAGAGGTGATTGAACTGAGCGATGATTTTCTGGAAACCGTTAAAGATAAGATGATGGCAACCTCAACCCGGTCCCCTCTGGAGGTTTTTGTCGAAATCAACAACAAGGTTCGCCAGGAGAACTACCAGAAGATTGCTCAAATCTGCCAGAACACCGAGCAGAAAAAGCTTTGGGAAGGAGCCTTCCTGCGTAACCAGGGCGCAACCAAGGCCGGCTTCGCCGACAGTCGCACATATAAATATGGCTCAGAGGTTGTCAGCGAGCAGGTGCATTTGGGCCTTGATATCGCGGGGATCAACAACACCCAGATCTTCGCAGCCAACCACGGCAAGGTTCTCTTTGTTGGCGAGATCGGCATCTACGGTAATGTTGTCATTCTCGACCACGGCTACGGCCTGCACTCTCTTTACGGCCACCTCCACCAGACGAACGTACAGGAAGGAGACATGGTGAGAAAGGGCGACCTTATCGCGGTCTCTGGCGAAACGGGCCTGGTCTTTGGCGACCACCTGCACTACGAGATGCGCATTAACGGTGTCGCCGTTAATCCGATCGAATGGTTTGATAACGTTTGGGTTTTGAATAACATCGAGGCCTATCTGCCCGGTGTTGGGGAAGAGAAATAAATATAAGTTTCTGGTTATCTACTTCTCTCCAATCCTATTGTCGGGATCAATAATTCTCTTTACCACCCGTTCGTTTCTCTCACTAGAGACACAGAGGGCACAGAGAACACCTGGTTGTTTTTTGAATTTCTCTGTGCCCTCTGTGGTGAAAGGTTTTCTTTGAATGCCCCTCACTTGAGCAAAGTGGATAACCAGATATAAGTTTTTCTTTTGCGAGCTATCGATAGTAAGGCCCCCCGTTTTTGAGTGAGGCCTTTTATGCTGCAAGGGTTATAGGGGTCAAGCTACCAATTGTAATAGCGAGTTGAATCCGCGAATTGTATTCGATTTGGACATTTACTGGATAAAATAGCCAGCAACTTTCCAATGACCTTCATCCAGCATCACGGTAATGTACTCGGCCACGCTTTCGGCCTGTTGGTACCTGGAATCGAAGACCAGGGAGATATACTCACCCTCCGGGCTATCTACAGCCGTTGTGGAATAACTCGAGTCCTTTTTCTTGCGCTCGAGCAAGGCCCCCGAAAGGGCTCGGGCCTTGGTCAACTTCTCCACCCAGTCCTTTTCAGTGACTCTTTCCTTCATCAAACCCGCTGACATCTGCCAGCTTTCAGCATAATTGCCTGCATCGACCAGCTGCAAAAACTCCATGGCCACTGCCGTTGCCTTTTCGGCCTTCTCCGTATCCGGTGTTTCATTGAGAATCGGAAAAACGATCATAAAGACGCAGGCAAGGATAAGAACAATGTGAATCCGAAATTGCTTGGGGATCAAAACAAACCTCCGGTCAGGAAAACTTAGGGATCGATATCTACTATGAAAAAAGGGTCAGGTCTACACATTTCATTCCACGAGGCTCTCATGCAGAAAGCTCTGATGACGCTTACGCCCTAAGCCTCCTGCCCCAGGCGCCGGAACGCAGCAAGCACATCGTTCTGATTAAGAATACCGACCAGCTTTTGCGGATCCGCCGAATCGACAACGGGAAAGTAGCTGATATTGCGATGCAGTTGCAGAATCTTCAAAGCTTCGCGCAGAGGCTGGTCCGGACATAAGCAATATTGTGCTGTTGCGGTCAAATCTCCAGCGACAACCAGAGGCACAAGTGCCGGCTCAAAAAGCAGATTCCGAATCTCTGTGTAATCGATCACACCGATGAAACGGTCATTATCATCAACGACCGGGAAGCGATCGTAGCGACTATGGGCGATATGCTTGAGCAGTGCATAATAGGGAGTGCTATGCAGCACGGTTTCCACGTTCTGGCGCATAATATGCTTGACCAGTATGTCACCCGGATCCTTGAGATCATGTCCGACAGGAACCCCCAGAGAACTGCGAAAGTGGTGGACAACGTTATGCATTCCCTCTAGAGCCCCCACCGGTGCTTTCTTCTGCAACAGGGCAAGAATTGGCACCTCCCCTGAGCGCACAAGGCCGTGACGCACTGCGAGAGGCCCGATCAGTTCGAAGACCACCACGGACCCAAGAACAACCGTCTCAAGCAACTTGCCGCCAACCGGCCAGTTATGGGCCAGTTGACTGGCGAGACCGATCGCAACACCGGCTTGCGCCATCAGTGTCAAGCCTATATAGGCCCTTTCGTTCGGCCCGAAACCGCCGAGGCGGGCACCAAGGGCTGCGCCCAACCACTTGCCGAGGGTGCGCGCGAAGACGTAGACAACGCCAAGCAGTCCGATGTGCGCCAGGGATTCAATATGCAGGTTGGCGCCTGCCAGGACAAAGAAGATGACGTAGAGGAGGTAGTCGACCTGGCGGATGTCCTGCTGCAAACTATTCCAGCGCGAGCAGCTGTTAGCGAGGACCATGCCGAGGACCAGGCTGGCCAGCAGGGGATCAACCCCCAGCCCCCGGCAGATGGCCACGTTGACGGCAATACCACCCAGCATGAGAATCTTGTTCTCGCTCGGCAGCTCAAGGCGCTGAGCCCACACCGACATGCAAAAACCGATGCTGGCGCCGATCAGGACAGGACCGCCCATGCGCATCATCAGCAAGGCAAGCCCTTCGTCAGGAAAGATGAAAACATGGGCGATGACTGCGAAGCCGAGGACCGACACCAGGTTGTTGAATCCGACCAGGGTCAGCACAAGGTTGGTCACCTGTCCTTCTGCCTCGTACTCGCGGATGACCATCAGGGTGGCCGCAGGGGCTGTGGCTACGGCAATGATCCCCAAGAACATGGCGAACGCCAGCGAGGTTTGCCAGAGGGTCAGGCCTGGTAGGACTTTCTGCAGGACCGCCAGGTTGACCCCAAGGGTGGAGACCGCTACCAGGGTAAAAGTCAACAACATCTCACTGCCGGAAAAGAGCAGGACCCGATGCCGCCAGCGATCAAGGTGGCGAATTTCGAATAATCCGCCGATGTGCATCAAGATCAGGGCAAGAGCCAAATCAGAAACCAGGCGGAGCTCTGCAAGGACCTCCTCGGGGAGGAAGGTCGGCAGGTTGACCAGGCCGGCAAGGGACGGACCGATCAGCAAGCCTACCACCAGGTAGCCGGTGACTCTCGGGATATGGCAGAGCGAAGCCAGCCTGCCGCCCAGCAGAGCGCCGATGAAAATCGCAGCAAGCGCGATCAGTATGTGGAACAAAGAAGAGTCCATAACTTGTGTGCCAGCTCTGTCCGCCTTTGGCGAAGCAGGGAAACCATCAATCACGTGTCGCCGGCGTAAATCTCCTCTAAAGAGAGCAAACCGTTCTTCTCGCCTATAACCAGAAGACGATCTCCCTCCTTAAGGATGGCGCTGCCATCCGGGACAAAGGACTGGTCGTCGCGCGTCAGCATGGCCACCAGGCAGCCCTTGGGGATTTGCAGGTCGCTTAAGGACTGCCCGACCAGGCTGTCCGTGGGGTGATTGGCGCGAAGGTTCAGGATCAGGAAATGATCATCATGGAGCAGGCTCTGCCGCAGACCATGTTCGTCATTGGCCTGACGCCACTCCGTAAAGAAACTTTCTTCATCAATACGTTCTGCGATCCTGGCCAGAATCCTCAGGTGCTGGGTCGGGTTATGGTCCGGGCTGACGAGAAAGAATATCGTGTAAACGACCTCGACGCCCTCCACCTGGTAGTTCAGCGGATTATAGATCGAGATTTGCACACCCTGCTTCGCCCTGACCAGGATCATCTCTGCACGCTCGATCTTGTCCGAGCGGAAATGGGGGAGCGCTACCCCGCGTGTCACCGGAGTCGCCCCTATTTTATTGCCATCCATGACCTGCTTGCAGATATCCCCTTCGGTCATAGGGATAATGGTGCACAGTTGCTCCGCAACCAGTGCCACCACATCTTTGAATTGACTGGCAGTATCTAGATCAATAACCCTGCTGCGCATAACGATCTCATCAAAGGGGTCCTCTGCGCGGAGCCCCTTCTCTCGCAAGATTCCCCGCAACTCACTATCCAGGTCAACATGTTTGTGACGGCCAAGGCGCTCGAATACATGGTAGATGGCTCCTGCCCGGACCACGCGATGACGCCCATAGTAGAGATACCATCCGCTCGAGGCCAGAATCAGACCCGCAGAAAAGAGCATCGGTACGATCCCCATCTCAAAGATCAGGAAAAGTGGCAAAACAACTCCGGCCAGCTGCATCCAGGGGTAAAACGGGGAACGAAAGCCCGGGTCATAGGATTGAATCTGGCTCTCCCGCATGACGATCACCGCTATGCAGACCAGGGCGAACATCAGCAACTGAAAGGAGCTGGCCAGCTTGGCGATGCCAACCGGGTCGAAGAAGACGATGATGAGGATGATAACGGCCAAGGTTAACAAAATGGCATGAAAAGGTGTTCCGAACCGGCTCAGCTTGCGGAACAAGTCCGGCAGCAGATGGTCGCGGCTCATGGCCAGGGGGTAGCGCGAAGCACTGAGCAGCCCTGCATTGGCGACCGACACAAATGCCAATAGCGCCGCCAGAGACAGTAGCACAACCCCGGGGTAGCCCATGGCATAGCCGGCCGCCGTCGCGACGGGGGTCAGGTTACCACGCAACTCGTCGGGCGGGACCAAGCCTACGACCACTGTGGTTCCCAGGCCATAGACCAGAATGGCGCTGGCGAGGGCTAGAAACACCGCCCGCGGCAGATTCCGCTCCGGGTCTTTGACCTCCTCCGAAAGGCTTGCAACCTTGGTCACGCCGACATAACTGATATAGACCAAACCGGCAGTGGCGATAATGTTGTCGAAACCGGCCGCCAGGAATCCTTCGAAATGCTGAGGTTGTATGGAGAAGGCTCCGCTGGTAATAAAGATCAACAGCAGGCTGAGCAGTCCGAACACCAGTGCGACCTGAAGACCGCCGCTCTTCTTGGTGCCCAGGAGGTTGATCACGCCGAGTATAACTGCGATCGTTACGGCTATTGGAACAATCTGAAGGACCGGGAAGAACAGAGCAATATAGGCCCCCATCCCGACCAGTGCGAAGGCGACCTTGAGTACGAGGGCTAGCCAGGTACCTATGCCGCCGATCGTACCAAAAAATGGTCCAAGTGAACGGTCCAGGAAATAGTAGACACCTCCGGCACGGGGCATTGCTGTCGCCAGCTCTATGACACTGAAGGTGGCGGGAATCATCGGCAAGGCGGCCAGCATGTACGCGAGGACAAGCCCCGGGCCAGCACTGATGGCAGCGATGCCCGGGAGCAGGAAAAAACCGGCGCTCAGAGTCGCACCCGTGGCAATGGCATAAACATCGACCAGACGCAGCTCTTTTTTCAATCGTACGTGTGTCCTGGGAAGCGCCATCTTGCACTCTCGCCTGTCAAACTTCTGTTGCGGACCACTCCAGGTCCTCCGTCACCAATCAGCAGCCTGATCATGCCAAGGAAAGCTTAAAATATAGCATACCCCATTAGACTTTCGAAAAGACAATTGTCCGGCACAAACGTTTTCCGAGACCCCATTCCTTCTCAGCTGGTTTTCCGATCGAGGGAACGATATTGAATCGCCTCAGCCAGATGATTGACTTCAATATCTTCTGAACCGGCGAGATCGGCAATCGTCCGTGCCACCTTGAGTAAACGGGTATAGGTCCGTGCCGACAAACCGAGCCGGTCCGTCACCTGCTTGAGTAATTCCTGGCCGGCCGTATCTGCACGGCAAAAAGCCTGTAGCTGTTTGGGACCCATGCGTGCGTTGCAATGAATCCGGAACCGGGAGAAACGCGCCTGCTGAATCTCGCGGGCCTGCTCCACACGCCCTCGAATTATGACGCTCGCTTCCGCTGGACGGGTATCAGCGAGATCACTATGCGGCACCCGCGGCACCTCGACCTGAAGATCGATACGATCGAGCAAGGGGCCGGAGAGTCGGGTCCGGTAACGTTGGATCATGGCCGGAGTGCAGGTGCAGCTATGCTGGGAGTCGCCCTGGTAACCACAGGGGCAAGGATTCATTGCAGCGACCAGCATAAACGAAGCCGGGTAAGTCAGGCTTTGTGCCGCACGACTGATGCAGACCTGACCGTCTTCAAGTGGCTGCCGCAGCATTTCAAGGATGTTTTTCTTGAACTCAGGCATTTCGTCGAGAAACAACACACCATTGTGCGCTAGAGAGACTTCACCCGGACGGGGATGAGAGCCGCCTCCGATCAGGCCGGCATCGGAAATCGTATGGTGAGGCGAGCGAAAGACACGCTTGGCCACCAGCGCCTGGCCCTCTGGCAAAAGCCCAAGAATCGAGTGGATTTTGGTAATCTCGAGTGCTTCTTCAAACGTCTGTGCCGGCAGGATCGTGGAGATCCGCCGTGCCAGCATGGTTTTACCGCTCCCCGGAGGTCCGGTCATCAGGATATTATGGCCACCTGCTGCGGCAACTTCAAGGGCCCGCTTGACATGTCCCTGGCCACGAACCTCGGCAAAATCGACATCATCCTGCACCGCGTTGCCGATCATCGTGGCAATATCAACCCGGCACACTTCCAGAACCCGGTTGCCGGTGAGAAAATCAACAACTTCACCCAAAGTTTTTGCAGGGTAGACCGGCACACCATCAACCAGCGCCCCCTCTTCGGCATTGGCGACCGGCAAGATCAAGCCATCAAGATCCCAACGTCGCGCGGCAGCAGCCACCGGCAGGACACCACGGACAGGCTTGATGCCGCCATCGAGAGAGAGCTCGCCCATAAACAGGAACCGTCCGGCACGTTCAGCGGGCACCAGCCCGGTGGCCGTGAGTAATCCAATGGCCATAGGCAGATCGAACGCAGTTCCCTCTTTGCGAATATCGGCGGGAGCAAGATTGATGGTGATTCGTCGGGTAGGAAATTCGTAGCCGGAATTCTTGATGGCGGACTTGACGCGATCCTTACTTTCCTTGACCGCGCCCTCGGGCAAACCGACCGTAGCGAACTGCGGCAGGCCTTGGGCGATATCGACCTCTACCTCAACCGGGTAGGCATCGATCCCGAGCAGCGCCCCGGACAAAACCTTGGCGAGCATATATCCCTCCTGATTGTCGATTGCAATACCCCTTAAGCGGGGTAAAAATAAATCCGGAGGCGGGGAACATAAAGAGATGAAGCACTCCCTTTCCCTGCACGCCCGGGCACTACCTTACTGCTAAATCTGATGCTTTTAGTGTTTCAGGTTGTCCAGGTACTTCTCGGCAACAATCGCGGCAATTGCCCCGTCGCCAACTGCAGTGGCGATTTGCTTGAGAATTTTCTTGCGCACATCCCCGGCTGCAAAAACGCCTGGTATAGAGGTTTGGCAATCTGAATCAGCCAGAATATAACCTTCCGCATCCAGGTCGAGAATCTCAGCGAGAAAATGTGCTTTCGGTGTCACGCCAACAGCAACGAACATTCCGACAACATCCAGGGTTCGGGTTGAATCGTCCTGACGGTTGCGAAGGACAATACTGGTCACACCGCTGTTATCGCCGATTGCTTCTTCGACAGTGCTGTTCCATACCATCTCGATCTTGTCATTGGCGAAGATGCGCTCCTGCAAAACCTTGGTGGCACGCAGTTCATCACGGCGATGCACCATGTATACCTTGCTGGCAAAACGGCAGAGGAAGAGGGCTTCCTCTGCAGCGGTATCACCGCCGCCGATAATAGCAACCGGAACATCGCGAAAGAAGGCACCGTCGCAAGTGGCACAATACGAGACGCCGCGTCCGGTGAATGCCACCTCTCCAGGGATGCCCAGCTTGCTTGGCTCAGCGCCGGTGGTGATTATCACAGCGCGAGTACGAAACTCCTCTCCGTCCACGGTGACGATTTTTTCATCCCCCTTATCGACCAGACCGGTCACTTCACCGGTAATCGTCTCCAGGCCGAATTCCTGGCAGTGCTCCTGAAAACGCATCATCAGATCAGGGCCGTCTATGCCACCGGGAAAACCTGGGTAGTTTTCCACCTTGGTCGTGGTCATCACCTGGCCACCAAGGATCATCCGCTCTACCAGCAGAGACTTCAACTTGGCCCGCGAGGTGTAAAGGCCAGCCGTCAATCCGGCCGGGCCGCCGCCAATGATCAGTACGTCGTAAAGGGTGTCACTCATAGAATCTGTCCTGTTCTGTTTGGTTGCATTGAACTGCAGAAAATCGGCGCTCACCATAGCACAGCTGCCGAGAAGAGGGGAAGCCCCCATCCGCACCTTGGTACTTGATCTCACCATCTTCGTATGCCTAGTATATAGAAGATTAAGGAGTAGCACTCTCTCATGACAGACCATACCTCATCAGAGCACCACAATCACGATCAAGACTGCCATGATCAAAACGATCACGGGCTGCTGGATCACGGCATAACCCGTGGCTTTATCATCGCTATCGGTCTGACTGCTGTCACCCTGGTAGCTGAAATTATAGGTGGATTCTGGACCAATTCCCTGGCCTTGCTCTCTGACGCCGCCCATGTCTTCATGGATCTTTTCGCCTTGATCCTGTCTCTGGCGGCCATCCATCTGGCCAAATTCCCGGCCAGCGACACCCGCACCTACGGCTGGCACCGTGCCGAGATTTTTGCTTCCTTGATAAACGGTGTGACACTGTTGCTGATTGCCTTCGGCATTCTCGGTGAAGCCTGGGACCGCATGCTTCAACCGGAGGCAGTCAAGAGCAAGGAGATGTTCATCATCGCCATTATCGGCCTGATCATGAACCTGATTGCTGCCAGCCGCCTGCATGGCCACTCACATGATGACCTCAATGTCCGCAGCGCCTTCCTGCATGTTCTGGGTGATGCCATCGCCTCGGTTGGCGTCATCATAGGTGGCGTCATTATGCTCTACACCGAATGGTTTGTCCTTGATGCCCTGGTCTCCATGATCATCGTTCTGATCATCAGTTGGGGAGCGATACGCATACTTCGCGAAGCCGGACACATCCTGCTCGAGGGTGTCCCAAAAAACATTGACATCAATGAACTGGTCGACAAAATGCGTGCCACAGAAGGTGTCAAAGACATTCACCACCTTCATGTCTGGTCCATCTGCTCACACATCACGGCTCTGTCCGCACATATTGATATCGAGCCGGACTACCGCTTGCGTCAGGGCGAAATTATCGGTACTCTTGAACAGCTGTTGGATCACGATTACCATATCACCCACACGACAATGCAGGGAGAGTGCTCAAGCTGTTTGACCGGACCGATTATTCAACAGCTTAAGCATCGCCCCCGCAAAACAACCGACGACCACAATCATCATTCGCACTGAGGACTCATGCATCGTCTCATCAAGCCGATTTTCTGGACTTTCCTCTTCCTGGTCATGATGTTGGTCATCGATCAGATTCTGGTACAGGTGCCGCCTATTCATCCGGCCCATGCTGCCGTCAGCAACTTCTACCAGGATTTCCGCAAACGTCTCACTGATCTTGCCTTTGGCGAGAAGAAAGCAACACCCAAGTCAATAGAAGCGGTGATTGCAAAGCAGCAGAAAGAGAACGCTCCGAAGAAGACAGAGCAAACCAAGGAGCCGCAGGCTGAAGCCACGGCGGCACCGCAAACTAAAAAATCCCAGCGCTACATTTATTCTGACGGCAAAGGAGAACTTCACTTTGCCGACTCGCTGGATGATGTTCCGGATGAGTACCGGGGACTGGCACAGCCGATGGGGAAATAAACCCGGGACGCGGTTCGCGGTACCAGGAACGAGAAAAAGCTCAGATCACAGACAAACCCCGCATTTTCGAATGCGGGGTTTGCTTTTGTTGTTTATCTGTTCCGAAATGATTTTTATTCGATCAAGTCAAGGTTGGCAGAAATGATGGTAGAAATGTCACCGAGAGTTGTCTGGTTCGCCTCAAAAACACCCCAATAGAAACTGTTCCCTCTTTATGGTTCTCCTTGTTGAACAGTTCGCTCAAAAAAGCGTTTTGAACAGAACGGCCGGATCAACCGCAGGACGACCACTGTCGGCACAGCAGAGACCTTTGACCTTGCCTCGAAAGAAGTCAACGGCAATCAAGCTATCGATTTTACGCAGTTGGTGATCTTTGGGTACAAGCCTCTCCAGTGCAGACTGAATCCATACCGGTTTGTTTGTTGTTGTGCTCTATTAAGAGGCCGATATCCTAGAATAATTAGGCTCCCGAACAAAAAAATCCCCGCCAAATTGGCGAGGATTTTGTAGAGGTTACAGTCTTTACTCTTCTTCGCTGCCCGGCCAGTGCAGGTTGTCAACGAAAGAGGAGATGCCGTAAGTCACAAGGAAGGCGACTAAGGATACTGCCAAGCTACTCGCTGCTGGAATCAGGACCATCTTGTGGCCGAGGTAATCCCAGCAGAACATCACTCCGGCAATCCAGCCGAGTGTGAAGCTGATGCCGACGACGTGCTTGATCAACTCGAGGTAGATGACAAAGGTATAAATCATGTCACCCGCATTTTCTGAGCAGACGCCTTCAAGTTCCAGCCTGCGGTTCAAGCTTGCAGCAAAGAGACGGCAGGCGATCCACATGCAAAGAAAGAAAACAGCAGTGTAGCTGGCGTGTCTTACGAAAAGGTCTGTGTGTGCATCAATTTTTTGGGCACCGACGGCGAAAAAAAGCGAAGAGGAGAGTGCCGCAAGGTAGACAGGGCGTGTGCTCTTAATGACTGAAGTTCTGATTTTCTGGAACATGAATACCTCCCAAAGATATTGAAGGTCGCTTGGAGCGCTTTTACATCTTGTTCTATTTTCCTCGTTCTTTAAGAGCGAGTCCAGTTAGAATTCTATAATTTAATTATATTTAATTGGAGAATTAAAATTAAAATAATCAAACAATAACAAATGGTTGTGCCTCTAAGTGACTAATTTTAATCTACTTTATCCGTGTAAGGAAAATTATTTTAATCTAATATTGTGCATTGCTTTAAGCTTTTTTGTGTTGGTTTCGGTAAAACGAGTGTGCTCTGTAGTTCCTACACGCTGGAGGGCAATAATCGGCCGATCAATGCAGGAACAGCGGTTTCAACGCGCAGTGGCCTGGCACCGAGGTGGACCTGTTTCAACCCTGCGTTGACAAGCAGGTCTACTTCGTAGGGCGTAAAACCACCTTCAGGGCCGATCGCGAGAGTTATTTTCCCCTGTACGTCTGCTGGGCAGGGCTGTGATGATCCCGGATGAGCAACCAGGGCACAGCTGGCAGCGGCAAGCTCTGGCAGGTCGTCTTCGACAAATGGTTTGAAGCGCTGTTGCAGTTGAATGTTCGGAAGGATCGTGTCGCGCGCCTGCTCCAGGCCGAGAATGAGTTGCTCTCGCAATGATTCAGGCTCCAGGGAAGGGCTTTGCCAGTAGCTTTTGTCGACGCGCCAGCTATTGAGCATGATGATCTCTTTCACGCCAAAGGCCGTTAGACCTTGGAGAACGCGTTTAAAAACTTTGGGCCGTGGCAGGGCCAGGATAACGGTTATGGGTATCGGTGCGGGAGGAGATTTATCCAAAGAGATTTCCATCTCGAGAGCTGTTGCGTCGATAGATGTAACAGTCCCAGAGCCCGTCTTGCCACCAATAAGTCCGACCTGTAAAAGTTTGCCAATTGTTACGTTCAAGATTTTGCAGGCGTGTTCAAACCGTCGTCCATGCAGTCTGACGCGGTTGGTGTCGATAAAATCATTTTGATGCAGCAGAATCAGGTTCATAAGGTGTTTTTGCTACAAGTTGACAGGTCTGTGAAGGTCTCAGTCGAGAGGGTCCCAGTTGATGACTTCATTTTCAAAGTCGATCTGATAAGGATGTCTTTTTAAAAAATCCATGCCGAGCATGCCGTCAAAGGGGAGCTCTTTACCTTTCAGGTTGATGACCATGGCGGTCGCCTTTTTTCTTTGAAAAGGGCCGATAGTGATCTGCCTGAACTTGATTTTCTCTGACATGACAATACCACCACCGGCGACCCTGGCCTTGTACCTTTTGCCACTGGGTAAGTCGAGCTCTTTGATCGCTTCGCGATGAAGGACCGTTGTGGTTGCACCGGTGTCGAGCAGCAGGGAAAGTTTTACGGTCCTGTTTCCCATGGAAACTTCAGCGGGAACGATGACCCGGTTACGACTTACTTTGACGGGTGTTTGATATCTTCGGAGTTTCTTCTTGATTGCGGCTTTTCTTGCCCTCTCAGTCTGTTCCTGTGTTGCGAGAGCTTCTGCCCGGCTAGCCTTTTTGTTCTCACTCTTGATCTCAGTGCTAACTGAAACGTCTGGCTCGCTTATAGATGTCATGTCATCGCGATACTGAATTGGAACCTTGCTTTCATCATCGACAAAGGTGAGACGACCGTTTACATCGCGGTATTTGTAAATGTCTGCCATGCAATCATAAGGAATTGCCAGTAGCAGAATAAGCGCAAAAAAAATGTGTAAAAGAAGGGGCATGGCGGTTCCATGTTTCATGGTCCATAAAGGCAAGCACGAGACATTCTACAAGCACTAAAGTGTAGAAGAGGCGCATTCTGCGCCTCTTCTCTATGCATGATGTAAGGTTTAGCGGGACTTCGGTAAAAACAAAGGGATTGTCTCGCAAATTTATTTGGCCAGTAAGACATCCTCTTCAAATGTCAGGGTCTGAAAATAATCTGCATTGGTTTCGGCGCGCCGAATCAGTTCCACGCTGCCATCTGTGCGTAGCAGGAGTTCTTTGGGGCGCAACCGGCCATTGTACTGAAAGCCCATGGCGTGGCCGTGAGCGCCGCTGTCGTGAATTGCAAGCAGGTCGCCATCTTGAATCGGTGGCATCTCACGCTGAACAGCGAACTTATCGTTGTTTTCGCAGAGTGAGCCGGCGATGTCGTAGGTTTCGGATTTTTCCTGGTTGATTTTGCCGATCACGTCAATGTGATGATATGCGTCGTACATGGCCGGACGCATCAGTGATGACATGCAGGCATCAACCCCGACGTATTCGCGGTAGATGCTTTTATGGTTTATGGCTTTGGTGATCAGTGCACCATGAGGACCGGTGACCCAGCGACCGCTTTCCATATACATGCGTGGGGCGTAGCCATGTTCTGATTTGAATTCATCAAAGAGAGCAGTGATCTCTTTAGCCATAGTGTCAAGGTCGAGCTCTTTGTCGGCTGGATTGTAGGGGATCCCCAGGCCACCGCCAATGTTGAGAAATTCGAAACGTATCCCCAACTCTTCTTCTACCAGGGCGGAAATCTGCAATAGCATTCGCGCAGTTTCTACCATGTAAGTGTAATCTCTTTCATTTGACGCCACCATGGTGTGCAGACCGAAACGTTTCCCGCCACGTTCCATTGCCATCTTATACGCTGAGATGATCTGCTCATGGGTAATGCCGTACTTTGCTTCAACCGGGTTGCCGATAATGATATTGCCCGTTCTGCGCGGACCTGGGTTGTAGCGGAAGCAGACGACTTCAGGGAACTCAGGAACCTTATCAATCAGGGAGATATCATCCAGGTTCAGAATGCTTCCACCCTCAGCGGCCGCATACAGGAACTCTTCTTCTGTGGTGTTGTTCGAGGTGAACATGATGTCTTCACCCTTGCCGCCAACCTGTCTGCTCACAATCAGTTCAGGTATGGAACTGCAATCGAAACCAAAATCCAGCTCCTTCATCAGTTCCAATATGCGCGGGTTAGGCAGGGCTTTAACCGCATAGTATTCACGGAAGCCGTCTATGCCGGAGAAGGCTTTTTTAAGTCTCTCTCCTGTCTCAAGAATGCCTGCTTCATCATATATGTGAAAGGGCGTACCGTAGTGTTCGGCAAGATCGGCAGCGATAGGGAAAAGACGGTCCTGAAAAGATTGTGACATGGGCATGATGAAAAACTCCTAGCGGCGGTTGTATGTTGATTTGTTGCCGAGAGATATCTCTCCGCATTATAAAAGGCAAGATATAACCGATCAGGTCAGAAAAGACAAGGGCAAGGCTCAGGAAGGGGGCGTCAGAAAAACTCACCGGCTGGATTATAGGTTTTATTGACGCGTTGGAGGAGATGTCGTTGCAAGATTCGAGGCATGACTGAGCTGACTATACGAAAGCCAAAGAAGATCGTCACCTTGTGCGAATGTAATGAACCTTTACTGGCGGATGACTTCTGATAACGATCCATCGAAGGAGTTTACAGCAAAACGGCTGCTGCGGCGCCGATTATTCCCGCGTCATTACGCAAGGTCGCCGGCATAACCGTGGTTTTAATGGTCAGTTCTGGCAAGAAGAGGGCGTGGTCATTACTGATTTCTCCTCCGAGGATAAAGAGATCGGGCCAGAGAAGGTCCTCAAGGCAGTGCAGGTAGTTATCGAGGCGTTTCGCCCATTCAGAATAAGAAAGATTCAGCCTTGTTTTGACTGCTGCCGAGGCGAATTCTTCCCCGCTGCCGCCGTTCAATTGGATATGGCCGAACTCCGTGTTGGGAATCAGGGTGTTGTTTCGGAACAGGGCTGTCCCCAAACCTGTCCCGGCTGTAACAACGATCGTTGTTCCAGAGGCGTTACGACCTGCTCCGTAATGCATTTCAGCAAGACCGGCAGCGTCAGCATCATTGAGGACAAAGACCTTGCTCCGGGTTTTTGCAGAAAACGCCTCGATCAGGTTCGTGCCAATCCAGGCCGGGTCTATGTTTGCTGCAGTGCACGCGATGCCGTTGCGTATCACAGCTGGAAAGCCGCAGCCGATTGGCCCCGTCCAGTTTAAGTCAGCAACGAGCTTGGCGATGATATTGCTGACCGCCTCCGGTGTTGCTGGTTGCGGGGTGGGTATGTGCAAACGCTTTTTGACGAGAGTGCCGTTAACAGGGTTGACCAGAGCGGCTTTGATGCTCGATCCGCCTATGTCTATGCCGAGGACATTCATCTCTTGCTTAGTGGGCGGAGAAGCCGAACCATTGCGGCCAGACAACCAGGATGCCAAGCACGATCATCTGTAGAATAATGAAAGGCAATACACCGTAGTAGATATCCGTCGTCCGAACTTCGGGAGGAGCGACGCCTTTCAGGTAGAAGAGACTGAAGCCGAACGGCGGAGTCAAAAATGATGTCTGCAGGTTCATGGCGACGAGGATGGCGTACCAGACCGGATTGATGCCGAGGTTGGCGGCGATCGGTGCCAAAATAGGTACGATGATGTAGGAGATCTCAACAAAGTCGATAAAAAAGCCGAGAACCATGATGAGCAACATGGAAAGGATTATGAAACCCCATTTCTCGCCCGGTAGGCCCATCATGAATTGTTCAACGACCCAGTCGCCGCCGGTATAGGTGAAGACCATGGAGAAGGCGGTGGCTCCGATCAGTATGGCGAAGACCATGGAGCTGATCTTGATGGTTTCCAGGGAGCTGTCCCAGAGCATACGAAATGAGAATTGCTGGTAGAGAAGGGCCAGGACAATCGCGCCAATACCACCCACCGAAGACGATTCGGTGGGAGTCGCCACTCCTGTCAAAATTGAGCCGAGGACAAGGATGATCAGGACCAGGGGGGGGACGATTGCTTTGAGCGCATGGACGATCTGTTGCATCTTGCTGCCGGTTGATGCTTCGAGGCGGACGGGGGGGGCCAGGTCTTTTTTGAATAAGGTGATAATGACGATGTAGACAACGTAGAAGGCGACCAGCGACAACCCCGGCCAGAGCGCCGCCTTGAACAGATCGCCGACCGGTTCCTGAAAGACATCACCGAGGATGATCAGGACGATTGATGGCGGGATGATCTGGCCTAAAGTGCCTGCGGCACAGATTGATCCGGTGGCAAGGCGCTTGTCATAGTTGTGCTTGAGCATGACCGGCAGGGAAATGACCCCCATAGCAACCACGCTGGCTCCAACCACCCCGGTGGACGCCGCCAGGAGTGCTCCCACCAGTACGGTCGAGATGGCGATACCACCGCGAATTTCGCCGAACAAAAACCCCATCGATTCTAGCAGACGCTCGGCCAGTCGCGATTTCTGTAAGACGATCCCCATAAAGATGAAGAGCGGGATTGCCATCAGTATGGTGTTGTTCATGATTGACCAGATGCGGTGCGGCATCAGGGAAAAGATCTGCGTTCCCTCGGCAAATAGACCAAAAAAGACTGCTACTCCGCCGAAGGTGAAGGCCACCGGGAAGCCCAGAAGCAGCATCGCCAGGGCGGTCGTGAACATTATAAGGCCGATCATATCAGATGTATTTCCATTCCCTCTTGTTAGGGTGTCCGAAAACCTCAGGACACCGGTACGACATAATCATCAGCTACCGTTGCTTGCTGTTGAGCCCTGTACCTTAGCCCTAGAGGATCGCTTTGTCTTCGATATGATGCACCGGAGGCGCTTCGACCCCCCGGAAAATATTAATGTTGTGAAGTATAAAGCCTATGGCTGAAAGGACCAGGAAGACAAAGGAAGCCGGGATCACCGACTTGATCAGCCAACGATAGCTCAGGCCGCCGGGGTCGCCGCTGATCTCTCCGGAGGCAAACGCCTCATGTACGTACCAGAAAGAGCCTTCGATGATCAGCAGGCTCAGGGGGATGAGAAACAGCAGGGCGCCGCCGATATTGACAATGGCTTTCCAGCGTGGCGAGAAATGGTCGTAAAGTATATCGACCCGGACGTGTCCATCTTCCTTGAGCGTGTAGGCCATGCCGAACAGAAAGACCACGGAAAAAAGGTGCCATTCCATCTCCTGCAGGGCAATTGAGCCGGAGTTGAAGAAATAACGCATGATGGAATCGTAGAAGACGTTGACCAGCATGACCAGGTTAAGGAAACCGGCGATCCAACCCATCAGGGTGGAGAAACGATCAAAGAAATTTTCCAGTTTCAGGAGCATAATGTTTCTTGCCTTTTAAACGAAGCTCCCGGCCGAAACCGGGAGCCAGAGTCGGACTATTCGAGGTTGTCCTTGAGATAAGCATAGTCGGAAATCACTGTCCACTTGCGGGCCATTTTCATGTAAGCCCGCTGGGCGTCGAGAATCTCTTTGAATTTGGGGTCACCAGCGGCACTTGCGTCCAGTAGCTCGTCGTTAGCCGTCTTCATGGCCGAGATGATCTCCGGGGAGAAAGTACGGATCTTAACCTCCGGATACTCTTTTTCGATTGATGCCCAGTTGACTGCACTTTCATGATAGGAGCGAGCATACATGTCGTAGGCCGCATACTGCATGGCAACTGTCAGGATCTCCTGCAGGTGTTTTGGTAGTGCATCAAACTTTTCCTTGTTGACCATGAACTGCAGCTCGGTTGCAGGCTCATGCCAACCCGTATAATAGTAAGGGGCAATTTTCTGGAAGCCCATGTTCAGATCGAGAGAGGGACCGACCCACTCGAGGGCATCGATCGTGCCGCGATCGAGAGCTGTATAGAGCTCGCCCGGGGCAATATTGGTGACGACAACGCCAAGCTTGGAGAGAACTTCACCGGCGAAGCCGGGGATACGCATCTTCAGGCCGTTAAAGTCGTCGAGGGTGTTGATCTCTTTGCGGAACCATCCACCCATCTGGTTGCCGGTGTTGCCACCGGGGAAGGCATAGACGCCATGCTTGTCGTAAACCTGCTTCATCAATTCCATGCCGCCGCCGTAATAGAACCAGCCATACTGCTCGGGGGCGATCATGCCGAAAGGCATGGTGGTGAAGAACATGGTGTTGGCATCCTTGCCTTTCCAGTAGTAAGAGGCCGAATGACCCATTTCATACTGGCCGGCTTTAACCATGTCGAGGATGCCGAAGGCTGCTTTGTGTTTGTTGGATGAGTCGATTCGGATTTCCATTTCACCATTTGACATGGTCTTGACCATGTCGGCCATCTTGATAACGGCATCACCGAAGATAGGGAAGCCGGTTCCCCAGGTCTGGGCAAGCTTCCAGACAATGGCTTTCTTCTCAACTTTTTCAGCTTCTGCTTTGGGTGCCTGTTGTTGCTCACCGCAGGCAGTCAGCCCCAGAAATGCGACGCAGACTAACAGGCCGGTAGACAACTTCAGAAAACGCTTCATCTGTTTCATTTTTTCTCCTCCTTCGTGTGTTTTACGACATAATTTGTCTGTCTGAAAATTTCAGACTTTCCACGAGAAACCGTCAATACACAGACCTAAACTATGCCCGAAAACAAGCCGTTGTCAATAACCTGGTTATAATGTTTTCAGGTATTTGCCTGTTTTTCACGGCTTGACGAATACTTCGCGGATGTTACCTTTAATGCTTAGCTTATAGTGATGATTTTAAACCAGGTCAGTCATGGATCGATAATGGGAGATTTTTCGATGAGTAAAGCGATTCGTATGCATGAAACGGGTGGCCCCGAGGTCTTGCGTTGGGAAGAGGTCACGATTGGCCCTCCTGGACCGGGTGAGGTTCATCTGCGCCAGAGTGCCGTGGGATTGAATTTTATCGATGTTTACCACCGCAGTGGGCTTTACCCGCTGCCCGCGCTGCCGGCAACGCCGGGCATGGAAGGTGCTGGAATTGTTGTTGCCACGGGGGAAGGTGTGGAAGGTTTTGTCCCTGGTGATCGTGTGGCCTATGCGGGCCTGCCACCCGGGGCTTATGCGGAGGAACGCCTGATCCCGGCCCATCGTCTGGTGCTTCTGCCCGAGGCCATCAGTGATCAGCAGGCAGCGGGGATGATGTTGCAGGGAATGACGGTGCAGTACCTGTTGCGAAGCACCTTTCATGTCAAGCCGGGTGATACGATTCTGTTTCATGCCGCGGCCGGTGGTGTTGGTCTGATCGCTTGCCAGTGGGCCAAGGCTCTTGGCGCCACAGTCATTGGTACGGTCGGCAGCCCGGAAAAGGCGGAGTTGGCCAGAAAACATGGCTGTGATTTCCCGTTGCTTTATCAGGAAGAAGATTGGGTGAGCAAGGTTAAGGAGATAACTGATGGCGAGGGTGTGCCGGTTGTGTACGATTCTGTCGGCGGAGAGACTTTTATGAAGTCTCTCGACTGTCTGCGGCCTCTGGGGCTTCTGGTCAGTTTCGGTCAGGCGTCCGGTCCGGTGGCACCTTTTGATCCAGCGCTGCTGGCGGCAAAAGGCTCTCTGTTTTTGACTCGACCAACCTTGATGACTTATACCGCGGACCGTGCTGACCTGTTGGCCAGCGCAACGGACCTGTTCGCTGTCGTTGAATCCGGTGATGTAAGGATAGAGGTCAATCAGACTTACCCGCTCAGTGAGGCGGCGCAGGCTCATCGTGATCTTGAAGCCAGGAAAACCACTGGTTCCACGGTGATGCTTGCATAGTCTTTGATGTGTATCTGCCTGGCTGATTAAGTGTTTCTTTTTTTTCGGTAGTCTCAGAGGGATAGATCGTTAAATTGTTGCTCTTTTTGCCTTTTGCTGCAAAAGACCACGACCTGGAAGGCCCTCGACCAGGGCCGGCTTCTTTATTTCTGTTGTGTCGTCTCACTGTTTCACCAGAGAAACCTTTTCAAGAGTCGTTTTGATGCTCAGCAAGCTCTTCGTCACTTAAGACCGGCTGCTTCTGTAACCTCTTGTAATAAAAGTTCTGTCCATAGAGAACCGCTATCGGGTTGTGCCCGGTCACCCGGTCTTTGACCACCAGGGTGGTAACCGGTGCTTCTGAATATTTGTTGAAGAGCATGTCGTGGCCGACGCACAACCCCATGATGATATTCATCTCCATCCCTTCGGCATTCAGAATCCGGGCCTGGGCGATCGGGTTGCAGGCCGGTTCGAAAGTTCCCGGCCTGACTTTGTCTTCTTCTTCGAGGTTGAGTTCAAGCTTGTCGATACTGCCGGCTTTACAACAGGAGGAGTAAGGCTCAAGGTCCTGTGCTCTGAGGATCTCGCATAGCCGATCACACTCATCCAGCAGGCCGATGCAGGTGGCGATGCCGATCTTTTTGTAGCCCATGAGCTTTGCCAGGGCGATGGTGTCTTCGATTCTTGTCCAGCGAGCGTTCACTGCATCGGAACCGGGTACAGGTTGATAGCAAAGGCCCTCGACTTTGGCGGCGACCTGAGCCAGACGAGCGTCAGAATCATCGCCCTGGTATTTGAGAAAGGAACCGTAAATTATCTCTGCATGGGGCTCAGAAGGACAATAAGCCGGTTTGCTCGGTTTATTCTCCGGATCACTCCAGCAATTTGTGGTGCCTTGTTTCTTCCAGATTGTGCTGCAGCTTGAGCAGGTGTGTTGAGGTTTCGGGGTTTTTTCTCGCGACATAAGCTCCTCCCTTGCGACGTCAGTAGTTCTGGAGGATAACCCGCTGTCGGTATGATGTCCAGATTCTACCGTCCTTGCTTTTACATGGGCGTGTTACAAGTAAAGAAAACCGTGCCGCCAGCGCCTTCGATCCCTTCCGCCCAGATCTGCCCATTGTGTCTGTTAATGACCCTTCTTGCGTTAGCGAGGGAGATGGCATCCTTGGGCAGCTCTGCATCGAGGGAGTTGTCTCGAAATGCATCAAACAGACGTTTTGCTTGTGCGTCACTGTAGCCCGTACCGTTGTCACGAACGAAAAAAACTTTCTGTTCATTGCGGTTGAACATGCCTAGCTCGATACGCCCTTTGCGTTCCGCAGGAATAAAATCAATGGCGTTGCAGAAGAGGTTGTGGATGATGAGCCTCAGCATTTTCTGATCGCACCAGTCGCTGAGCCACGGTTGAATCTTGAACTCAAGTTCTCGATCCGGATATTTTTGTTGCAACTCTTCGACAACTTCCTTGGCTAAAAAGTCCAGCCGGGTTTTTTCCCGGTGGGGCTCGCCACAGGTGAGTTCTTTGAGTGCCTGGTTGATGTCGAGTTGTTCATTCAACCTGGAGCTGCAGTTATAGACATTCTCCATGAAAAAACGGGTTTTTTCGTCAAAGTCGTTACTGCATTGGGCTTGCAATAGCTCAACGGTGCTTGTCAGAGACGCCGAGGTTTGACGCAGTTGCCGGGAGAGATTTTCATGAAACTCTTCAAGGTCCTGCCTGACTAGAGACAGGTCTTGCACTCTGCTCAGCAGGGCTGCTTCTTTCTGGGAGGTTTTCGCCAGATAATGTATGCCGAGATAAATGGCTGCCAGGATGAAGGTGCTGAACAGAAGGCGGATAGCCACTTCTTGAGTGGTCGGGGAAAGTAGCTGCTCCTGTATGCTTCCGTCGCTGAAGAGGACCGCGTCAAGAATGACATCAGAGATGACGGCGAAAGGAACCAGAACCATGCCCCAGAGGAATAGTCGGAACGATGATTTTTGGGAAAGAGTCTTGGCCAAAAGGGATAACCTTTTCTCGATAAGGTTTGCTTAATTTAATCACGATCCTTTAATATGGCAAGTGTTCATCCCTCTTAAGAAATCTCTCGGAGGGCAATAAAAAAGATACGGAGCATCAAATGCGTCCGTATCTTTTGGTGAAAGTGACTATGAAGATGGAGGGAAAGTTATGTTGTTTTGCGACGCTCCATGCCCTTATAACCGTTGACCTTCTCAGTGTAGCGGATTGGGTCCTGGCCAACAACAGCCCAGCCGGAAGAACGGTTGAAGCGTTTCACCAGTTCACGGTTCAATAGCAGGTTTAATCCTTTCGGAACAACTCTGCAAAGGGTGCCATCGATGAGTTCAACTTGAATGGTCATGGTTGCCGTTATCTTATCTCGAAGTATTCAGGTGAGGTGAGCCTCTTATAATCAGGCACTATACAGGAGAGCACTCACAATCCTCTCAAAACGGGCGAGAAAGTGGGCACCTCACAAAAAAGATCAGATAATCTTATTGAGAGCATATTCAACAATCCCTTCAGCCCCTAATTCCATAAGTTCCGGAATGATCTTGCGCACTTCCGATTCCTGCATAATTGTTTCAATGGAAACCCAGTCAGACTGGTACAGGTGGGCAATGGTCGGGCGATTCAGGCTTGGCAGAAGATTGACTATTGGTTCAATCTTGTCTCCGGGGGCATTCATTTTCAGCCCAACCATCCCCTCAGCACGGAGTGCAGATTTCAGCATGGTGTAAATGCGCTCAATCTTGGCTCTCTTCCATGGGTCCGCCCAAGCCTCCTTGTTGGCAATCAGGACGGGTACGGATTCCATTAACTCACAGACAATGCGCAGATTGTTGGCTTTGATTGTTGAGCCGGTCTCCGTGACTTCAACAATCGCTTCGCACAAACCTTTGAGGATTTTGGCTTCCGTTGCTCCCCATGAGAATTCGACGTCCACCGGGATGTTGCGTTCGGCAAAGTAGCGTTTTGTGAAGCCGACCAGTTCCGTTGAGATGGTGGCTCCCGCCAGGTCTTCCGGTCTCTCTACTTCGGAGTCTGGACCGACGACCAGAACCCAGCGGGCCGGCCGGCGTGACACCTTGGAGTAGACCATCTCTCCGACTTCGACGACATCGGAGTCATTTTCGCGGACCCAGTCACGGCCGGCAATGCCGACATCGAGTTTGCCGCGTTCCAAGATCTTGGCCATCTCCTGAGGGCGAACCAGGCTGCATTTCAACTCATCATCATCGCTGCTGGGAAAGTAGCTGCGTGAAGAGGTCTTTATATTCCACCCTGCTTTCGCAAGGAGTTCAACGGTCGCACTTTCCAGGCTTCCTTTCGGAAGGCCGAATTTGAGTTCGTTTGACATTTTTAAACCTCATAAGGGCTATGGCCACGGGGTCACAGAGAAAAGATTTTAACCAATAAGGGTCGTTTGAACCGTTAACCCAAAGCTTTTGTTTTCTCCGTGCCTCTGTGCCTCTGTGGCAAAAGATTATTTTTTCTTGTAAACCTCGTCAGGGTCGAAGAGCGGGTTAGAGTGTTCCACCCACTGGTCGTCTTCCCAGCGGACATAGAAACAGCTGCGATTTCCTGTATGGCAGGCTGCCGGCCCATTCTGCTTGACTTTGATGACCACGGTGTCGGCATCACAATCAGTTAATATCTCGACGACGTCCTGGGTGTTGCCGGACTCTTCTCCTTTCATCCAGTACTTTTGGCGGGTGCGGCTGTAGAACCAGGTCTTGCCATCGCGCAAAGTGTTGTTGAGAGTTTTTTCGTCCATGAAGGCGACCATGAGAACTTCACCACTTTCATGGTCCTGGATAATCGCGGGGATCAGGCCCCCCATCTTTTCAAAATCAATCTTAATCACAATCGTGTACCTCCCGGGTAAATTAGTGGAAGCTTTTTATTACCTGCTCATGGTGGTGGTGTCAACTTTTAGGGGCGTGTTCTTTTTCTGGAGCGAACTTGTGGGCGGTTATGAGTTGGTTGTTACTGGATGAAATATTCCCGAACCGAGCAGGCTGGTCCAGAGCTGCAGTCTAACACTACGGTTTCGATCGATTCGGTTTTGTTCTGGTAACTTGACCGGAACTGGACAATAACGTATTCGCCATCTGGAGAAAGACTAAAGGTTGTTCTGTAGCTGACATTTTTGAACTCTCGGGAGATGAGAGGGCCGTAAGCGGCTCTGATGACCTGCTGCCGGTTTTTCCAACGGGCCTGATCGTTGAAAGCCTTGAAAAGAGATGACATGGCGTGCCAGGACTCGTCGTTCAGGTCCTGGTCAAGTTGCTTCAAAAACCCCCTTGCCTGGTTTTCTGCCTGGCTTTGCGACAGAAGGGCGGCGTCTGCCGGTAGAGCAAGAGAGGTAAGCAATATCGCTGTTAGAGCCAAAGCTCTGTGGTCTTTAAACACGTTCCCCCGGATTCAGAGCTGTGTCCTCTAAAGGAGTACAGGTCTGTAATCATTCCTACATGTTAGCAGACGTATCTCAAAAATTTGTCACAGCTGTTGTGAACAAATTCAATTGTCATGTCTATGGATTGATTTCCTCCAGCTTTTTCAAAAGGTCCCCGGGTTCAGACCGGGTTGTATGATCAACACTGATATCGGCATCAATGATCACACCATCTTTACCGATGAGGTAGCGGGCAGGCATCGGCAATGTCCAGCTTGGATCGGCGTTATGACGTTCGAGATCGATTCCGAAGGAGAGATAAATTTCCCGCAAATCGTCCGGAACGGTGAAGACCAATCGAAACTTGTCGGCAATGGCGTTATTCTGATCGCAGAGAACCGGGATGGAGAGGTTGTTCTTTTTGACGATCTGGCGAGCAAACTCCGGTCTCGATGGAGATATTGCCAGCAGGTTGGCGCCAAGGTCAGTAACGGCATCGTAGATCGTTTGCAGAGCTTCCAGCTCCGCGTTGCAATAAGGTCACCAGGAGCCTCGATAAAAGTGGAGGATTAAAGGCCCCTGGGCCAGTAGACGAGCTGAGCTGTAGCTGTTCCCCTGCCAGTCCTGTAGCTCGAAAGATGGGGCTTTGTCGCCTTTGGCGAGGGCTTTGTCGACAATGCCTGAGAGCTCGAGCTGCTTTGTCGTGTGTGCCATGATCGCCGCCGCTTCCGGGGGGATACGTGACAGGGATTTACGTTTCATTTCCTGTAATGTGTTGTTCAAAGTCATGAGAGATCCTTTCACTTGTAATCTCTCGAGCATATCATGACGTCGTGGGATTGCTACTTTTGGAGAGGGATTTGTTGGGATGTGAAGAGAGTGGTTTAGTAGCAGTTAATCTGTTTTTATAAACTGGCCATTTACGATTTTTGCGAGATGAAGGCGGGGTCTTTTGAGGTCACCGTAACGATCGAAAGAGATGTCGGACTGAAGTCCGGCAAAACTCTCAATCTTTAACAGTTCTTGTCGGATCTTTTCGGGGTCAGTCGTTTTTTCAAGAACGCTGAGGAGCATTCTGGTTGCATCGTAGGCATGGAAGGCTGGGAAATTCGGCACAGCGCGAAATCTTTGCCGGTAAGCCTCGACAAAGTTCTGCACTGCCGGCGCCGGATCTGTGACATTGGCACTTTGAATAATGGACAGCCCTTCAACGCTTTTGCCACCGAATTGAACCAGGTCGTCAGAATAGGACCACCCTGTAGCGTAACGAGGTAGATCGATCGATAGCTTTGCCAGTTGCTGGCATATTATGGCCGTGTCAACCGCGTTGGCGAGTATTAATATCCCTTGCGGGTTGGCTTCTGCTGCTTGTGCCGCAAGTTTAATAAAGAGCGTGTCGGAACGCATGTCGAAAGGGATCCTGACGACCTCAGAGCCGTTGTCCCGCTCAATAGCTTCCTGGAAATGGTTGACCCAGTCTTCTGTATAGGCCTTGTTGCCGAGATCGTAGATTGCTGCGATCCGCTTTTTCTCCTGAGACGATATCCGTTCAGCCAACAGCTTCGCTGCCTGGGCGTTGGTGTAATAAACTCTGAAGAAGTAATCGTCGAGACCGTTCAGCTGATTGGTGCTGACCGTGGGGCTGATCATGGGGATTTTGTTCAGGTTGGTTTCAGGAACGACAGCAACGGCTGTCTGGCTGGTCATGGGTCCTATGATTGCCGCTACCTTGCGCCCTACCAGCGAATGGACCGCCTGAAGAGCTGTTTCCTTGTGTCCGCGAGTGTCTTGAATGATTCCTTCTACTTGACGGTTATTGATGCCCCCGCTGGCATTGATCTCCTCTATGGCCAGCTGAAAGCCGTCACGGCCGCTGGTGCTCAATCCTGCGGCGCGTGTCGTCAGACCACCGAGAAAGCCAATCCGGATAGGTTCGGAATCTTGACAGCCTGCTTGAAGTAACAGGCAGGTTGTCAGGAGTATGGCAAGGAAAAGAGCACGCATTCAGACCTCAAGTGTTGATTGTAGCGAGAGATTATCAGTTTCTCACGGTCTTTGCAAGAATGGACCTTGATTGTCTGCTGTTTAAATGTTATGGCGATTTTTTTGTCACCAAAAAAACCGTAAAATCCGGAGATCGGTCTGTTTCTTAGGCCATCATGACGTATATGAAAACGAGCGGGAAGAGGCTGAGGTTGATGCCTGTCAGAGCGTTCAGAGCCATGGCGATATTCATCGTCGCTTTGTCCCTGGTGATCTCATTCCCGGTCTCCAGATCAACGAATCCGACTTGAAGAGGAAAGCCGCAGTGCAGGCGTGTTTTTTCTCCCATATAAACATGAGTTGTCAATTTGAAGCCTAGATAGAACCCAAAAGCCACAGAGCCGACGGCGAGGAAGAGGAGTGCCCCTTTGAAAGCATGCTCACCGAGAAATAGCCGGTAGAGCCCGGTCAGGTTAAAGTAGCCCACGATAATCGCGTTAAGGATTGTTAGCCAGCGAGCCGCCTCCCAGAAAATGTAAGGCCTTGGCCAGTTTGAATTTTTTCTGCGAGAGACTCTGCGGTCAATTTCTTCTTGAGGCATGCCACGTTCGCGCAGGACCCAGGCAACAGATTCATTGTCGCCCTCTTCATGGTCGGTCATTAAATCCAGCAGGTAGCCCGTAGGTAGGTCGCGAAGGTGCTCGAGGTATTTCGGGTCAGAAATGTTCATGATACTTTGATTTTAACCTCTATCGCTCTTCAGCAGACTCTGGGTGCGAGGGCACCGTTGCTGTCGGGGGTGAAGTCAGTCAGGAGGGCAGCGACATTGCCGCAGACTTCCTGTAGCGCCCTCTCTGTGTAGGCTTGCGCAGGGAACAGTCCCCATACCGGCTTTGGCCATGCCTGATCGTCCTGGTAGCGAACGATGTGGTGGATATGAAGTTGCGGAACCATGTTGCCAAGAGCTGCAACATTCAACTTGTCGGCCTGAAAGATTTTTACCAGAACCCGGGAAAGGTGTGACGATTCTTTCAGGAGTTGGCGCTGATCACTCTCCTCAAGCTCATAAATTTCTCTTATTTGCGAACGACGTGGTACCAGGATAAACCAGGGATAGTTGTTGTCATTGATCAGCAACAGGCGACAGAGGGGGAAGTCGCCGATTGTGATGGTGTCTTGAGCCAGTTGCGGATGAAGCTCGAACATATTCTCCCCTTGCCGTTGGCCGGCCTAATTCAGCTTTAATTGTGGGTGATGAAGTCAAGTAGCAGGTTGCTGTTCAGCTCGTTGCTTACCAGGAGTTCCTGGAATTCTTCTTTGCTGGTAACTTCGCTTAAGCGGCAAGTTTGTTCCAGCCAGACCATGATGGCAAAATTTCCAGAGAGAGCCCAGCCCTTTTCTCGTTGCATTGTTTCAAGCAGCATCTTCTCAAGTTGTCGCCCGAAGTCCTGAGTCTCTGCAACATAGTGCGTTGGCCATGCCACCACCCGACGGTCGAGGCTGCTTTCGTATGCCTGTTTGTCCCAGTTGTTCAATTCTGAAAAGTCCACAGTGCACCAGGCTGCCGGTCGCGTTGACAGCAAGGCGCGACAGGTCAGCGGACGTAACGGATAAATTGTACAAGATCCCTTCTGGTTTAGAAATGGGCAGGGACCGAGTTTTTGGCGGTGCTCTTTCAGGTAGCTTTTCAGGTCGCCCCACTCTTTGTGGGCATTTTTTATTCGTTCAACATAACCGGCCAGTGCAGCTGTTTGCTGTGTCGATAATTCTGAAGTCACAGCGACAGCTTCCGGAAAGGTCGCATGGACTGCAAGATGGCAGCAGCCAGAGCAGTTGTCACGACAATAAAGCTGTTTGCCGGAGTCAAGATAGGAGCTGATCCACGCATCGGCAAAGGATACAAATTGGTGATGTTCTTTCAACAGAAGACTCCCTTTTGAAAAGACTCTGAACCCCGGCCCGTTTTATTTTCCTCTGCGACAGTGTAATCTTTTCGGGAGTTTGTCTCAAAAGATAAATTATTCCCTCTGTTAATAATTCCCCTTGCGTGGTTCGAGGAGGTTTCTCCTGTCAGGTTTGTTATCCCTTGCAATCGAGCATTTGTTTGGTTTAATAATATATTATATCGAAAGTTTGTGCCTGTAAATATAGCTGGTAATGCATTTAAGATTAGCGATTTATGATGTCGTACCGCACGGGCAAGGGGGTTCGTGTGGATGACTTTTTTTGAGCTGATTATGCAGGCACAACCAAAAACAATGCTCAAAGTATTGAGCAGAAAGAAGGAGAAGTAGAAATGGCAGAAGGAACAGTGAAATGGTTTAATGATGCGAAGGGGTTCGGGTTTATCACTCAAGATGAGGGGCCGGATGTGTTTGTACATTTTTCCACAATTCAGGGGGACGGCTTTAAATCTCTGGCTGAAGGTGAGCGCGTCACCTTTGATGTTGAAGATGGCCCGAAAGGTCTTCAGGCTTCTAATGTTGTCAAAGGCTGAGATTCTTAACCAACATTTATCGAAACGGGCTCCGCAGAATTCTGCGGAGCCCGTTTTTTTGTGCCAACGAACCCTTGTGATGCTGAGTTTACTCGTTCGCCTCTTCTGTAGCGACAGGCAGATCAATCAGGAGCTTCGTATATTCGCCCTGCCTGCTGTCGATGTTAATGACGCCACCGTGGTTGTTTACGATGTCATTGCAGATACTTAAACCCAGCCCTGTCCCCTGTCCCACCGGCTTGGTTGTAATGAAAGGTTTCATCACCTGAGCCTGTTGTTCTTCCGGAATTCCTGCTCCGTTGTCAAAAACCGTGACCCTGACAAATTCACCAAAATTATTTGCGAGTGGTTCAGCCGTAATCTGTAAATTTTTCTTCGCGTGGTCATCGCGGTGTTTCTCATTGAGCGCGTAGCGTGCATTGCTGAGCAGGTTCAGAAAAAGCTGTAACAATTGTTGGGCGTTGCCTTGCACCAGAGGCAAAGGCTCCACGCGCTCAAAGTTGAACGAGATGCCTTCCTTGGTGAGCTGGCTACCATTCAAGGCCAGGGTTTCATCGATAAGGTTCTGGAGATCAAGCGCTTCAAAACGAACATTATCATCGCGTGCGAAAGCCAGTAAGCCTTTGACGATCATGGCCACCCGGTTTGATTCCTTGACGATGCGTCTAAGAATGTCACGGTCTTTATCGTCCTCGCGACTCCTGTTCAAAAGCAGTTGTGCGTAGTTAATCACGCCGTTGATCGGGTTGTTGACTTCGTGAGCAACTCCGGCTGCCAGTTCACCGAGTGAAGCCAGCTGCGAGGTGCGGAGCGCTTTCGCCTGCAACTCCTTGAGCTCTGTGATGTCGTGCCCGCTAGGCACCAGGTAGATAATCTCAGCCTCGTCATTACGAACAGGGTTGATTGAAAAATCAACGATCCGGGTTTCTCCCGCTTTAGAGATATGAGTGGTTTCAAACTGGACCGTTTCGCCCTGCGCCGCTTTCTGGATGGCCAGCTTGAGATCTGTCAGAGCATCGGGAGAATGTTTCCACCATGGGGTGTCCCAGAAGAGTTTGCCAACGACGGCGTCTTTCTCAACGCCTATGAAGTTGAGAGAGGTACGGTTGGCATCAAGAAGAATCCCATCCGGTGTTAACAACCCGGCAAATTGAGAGGTGTTGTCCTGGACTGTCTGCAGGAGCTTCTGACTGGCATGAAGTTCCCTGGTACGGATTTTAACCAAACGCCGAAGCTGGGCAATAAAGACGAGAGGGATCAGCGTGACCAGCAGAACCCATTTGATGATGTCAGCAGAATTGAGGCCATGCTCGTAGGGGATGACAAACCACTTCTGCTTAATGTGTTTGTGATCTGCAGGTGCAAATGAGCCCATGCCCTTCTCTATGATGCTGACCAACTCTGGCCAGTCCTTGCGGGCCGCCATTGCATAGCTGTCATCGACATAATCTGTGGGCGCGGCAATTTTCAGAGCCGTCAGACCGAGTTCGTCAATCAGGTAACTACCCACGGCCAGGTTCCCTATATAGGCATCGGCTTGACCCGTCGCAACGGCTTCGAGGGCGTCGGCTGTTGTCTCCGTTTCCAGAAGCCTGATCTGAGGAATATCCTTTTTCAGGGTTTCGCCTTCAACAAAGTCATTCTCAGTTGCAACCAGGAGCCCCTGCAGATCCTCCTGGCCCGAGACAAACACACCACTCCTACGGGTAAAAATAACTTCAGGGAAAGTGATATAATCGCGCGTGAAATTCATCGACGCTTCGCGATCCTGGGTGTGTGTGATCAGCAGGATCAGGTCGACGCCATGCTTGTCCTGAAGACTCTGCACGGCGTCTTTCCAGGGCATTTCAGGCGCCGTCCGGAAGTTGAGCCCTGTTCGTTCGCCGATGAGCATCAGGTAGTCGTAGGCCAGCCCCTGGTAGATACCGTCTTCCAAGAATTCAAAAGGGGGATAACTGGTGCTGACCCGGACGTTGATCACAGGGTGTTCAACAATCCATGCGCGTTCTTGTTGCGTTAGTGAGAGAGACCTCTCGGGATCCGCCGGCCAGGCAACCCCTGGCCAAACAAGCAGGAGGGTCAACAGAATAACAGCAATGGGAAAAGTCGTAATACGCATCAGAGTGTCGGCCCAGTTTCTTCCTTGTTGTCGCCCCGGCGCGAGGCAGAGACAAAGAATTCTTCCTTTGCTTAGAGATGAGGGATGAACACCAGTTTATACTTGTCACCCCTCCAAAACAAGACAATCTAGGGGGCTGCTAATGAAAATACTTTTTGTTTTATTTGTGGCACGCACAAGACCGCCTGACGCCACTTACGAACCGCATTTACCAGGTAAATCCGAGAACAGTTGCGCAGGTCGTCTATCGTCAGAACCTGTTCTTTAAGAATCCCGCGTGACAGCAAGTATTCCCGATAGGTCCCCGGCAGCAGCCCCGAGCTGACTGGAGGGGTCATTAACTCCCCTGAAAGTTCAAGCACAAGGTTCGCCTTGCAGCATTCGGTGATCTCTTTCCGCTCATTCCACAGAACCACCTCATCGGCATCCTTTGCTTCGGCCAGGAAGCGTTCATAGAGCTGTCTTCGGGTGGTCTTGTGATAGAGCAGAATGTCCTCAGTATTAACCGGATCAGCTGCAAGTCGGATCTTTACCGGGGCTGATGACGTCGCTGCAAGAGGCAGGTAAGTGCTCTCCAGAAAACCATCTTTATGCAGCAGAAGTCGCACCCTCTGCGGTCTTGCCGGAAAGTTTTCAGCAATTTTGAGCAGATGCTCGATAACCTGTTCGTCGGAAAAGCAGAAATCAAAGTACTCCGCTGAGGCCTCCAATCGTGCCAGGTGCTCGGCCAGGACGAAATAACCTTTCTTCGGTGTCCAGCGCAAGGTTTCGATCAGGGCGAAGTCGCTCAGCGGCTGTTTGAGGACCTCCGCCTTAGCCAGGCACTCCTTGTATTCCTCGTGACTGTCGGAATCCCAGGTGATGCCGGCACCTACGCCATAGGTGCCGATATTGTGTTGCCGGTCGATCAACAGAGTGCGGATCGCGACGTTGAAGCGAGCCTTTTGGCCTGGTGCCAGCCAACCGAAAGTGCCGGTGTAGATGTTGCGGGGTTGCTCTTCGGTCGCTTTGATGATCTGCATGGTTTGTGCTTTGGGGGCGCCGGTGATCGAAGCGCAGGGAAAGAGCGCCTGAAAGGTTTCCGCCAGGGTTGCCTGGCTGCAAGCGGTGACCGTTGAAGTCAACTGCCAGACGGTTGGATATTTTTCCAAAGAGCAGATTTTTTCCGTTTTCACTTCTCCCGGAGGAGCCAATCGACCGAGGTCGTTACGCACCATATCGAGGATCATGATGTTCTCAGCGCGATTTTTGTCCGATTCCAGCAGCGCGTTCGCCAGGCGACGATCTTCTGCGAGGGTTCGACCTCTCGGTGCCGTTCCCTTCATTGGCCGCATGGTCAGATGCTTGCCTTCTCTGCTAAAGAACAGCTCAGGTGAGACTGAGCAGATGGCCCAACGCTCACTTTGCAGGAAGCCGGCGCCACTGGCTTGCTGACCATGCACCAGCTGCAGGAAGAACTCCCAAGGGCTTTGAGTGAAGCTGCTGCGTAGCGGGAAGGTCAGGTTGACCTGGTAGGTTTCTCCCCGGGCAATTGCCTCGCGAATCTCATTGACCTTGCTGGAAAAAGTGTCAGCGCCTTCCTGCGGGTGCCAGTTTGGAAGCGGCACCGCCTCCGAGGCTGCAGGCAGCTCTATCTGCTCCACTTTTGCAAAGAGGCCGAAACGCAGCAGGGGGAAACCCTTTGAAGCGTGAGTTTGCAGGGCATCGTCACAGGCTGGTGCGGCCTCGTAGCTAAGATAGCCTGCGGCATAAAGCCCCTCTTGCTCAACACGTTTTTCAATCTTTTCCAGCGTCGGCAGGACGTCTTTGAGAAGACTGATTTCGATCTCTTCAACAGGGTCACAAAAACGCAACCAGTGGTCTGCCTGAGGATCGTAGAGAACGGCTAGTGAAGGCATGGTGGTTTGTTCGTCAAAAGAGTTATTCGAATTGCGACTGAAAGGCTTTCAGCTGGTTACTCACCTCATCAAGTTCGGCGCGCAGTGCCGCGACCTCTTCTTCCAACCGGGCAATCCGATCATTTTCCGCAGCAACCTTCAGCCTTGCGGGCTCTGTGGGCAGTGCAGCCGATTCTTCAATGTCCGGCAGGCCGGAGAGCAGGTGGGCAAAGCGATGCTCTTTACGGCCGGGTTGGCGAGGCAGTCGCATCACCAGGGGCTCTTCGCGCTCCATCAGGTTCTGCAACAACTCTTCGACGGCCTGGAGATCGCCTACCGGACACATCCTTTCGGCGCGGTTGCGCAGTTCACCAACGGTCTGCGGCCCGCGCAAGAGCAGTTCGGCCAGGATCGCCAGATCTTCAGGGTCCAGGTTCAGAACGGCTTCCAGATTGTGGCAATACTTGGCGGCACGAACACCTTCCGCCGATTGATGTGCCAGCTGTTTTTGCCGCAGACTGTCGAGGGCCCGGATCACATCAGTCTCTTCAAAGAGCATCACCGGGTCACGGTTCGACTTCTGATTGCAGGCATTGGTCAGCGCATTCAGGGTCAAGGGATAGTACTCGGGCGTCGCCAGATCTTTCTCGACCAGGCAACCCACGACTCTGGCTTCAATGTCATCAAGCAGGCGTTCCATAGTAAACCTCTTGTTCTTTCGGTGTTGAAGGTTGCTGTTAATCATAGCCAGATAACTATGAAATGCCAAGGTGCGTAGCTGAGTCTAGAAACCGGGCACCTCAGGTATTTATCGTTTGCGGGGTCGTTTCGGTTGTTTCCTGGCTGGTGCAGCTTGTTTGGCTGCTTGCTTTTGATGACCAAGCAAAGTCGTGATCAGGTCTTCGCGATCGCATTGTCTGAGCGCGGCCAGAACATCCTTACGGCTTTCGGGCAGGTGCCAGAGCAGCAGGGCCTTTTGCTGACGCCGTTCATTCAGATTAAGGGGCACGTGGATGGGTTCACCGCTGAAGGGGTCTCGACCTGTATGATAAATACAGGTGGCCAGGCTGCCCGGGGTGGGGGTGAACTCCTGAACCTGCTCGACGCGCAAGTTGTGCTCCTTAAGAAAGAGGGCGACATCGATCATGTCCTTGAGCGTACAGCCGGGATGTGAGCTGATGAAGTAGGGAATAACGGCCTGCTTCTTCCCCAGGCTCGAGCTCTGTTCACGGAACTTTTGCAGGAATTGTTCAAACACCTGCGGTCCCGGCTTGCGCATGACTTGCGTGACCTTCGGACTGGTCGACTCCGGAGCCACCTTGAGCAGACCACCAACGTGATGTTTGACCAGCTCCGCAAAATAATCCGCTTGCCGATGGAGCAGGTCGAAACGAATTCCCGAGGCGACGAAAAGATGCTTGACGGCCGGGTTCTTGCGGAGTCTGCGGAGCAGGTTGACGGCTCGGTCATCACGGGTGTCCAGATGCTTGCAGATTTGCGGATAAAGACAGCTTTCACGACGACAGGTCGCCTGCGCCTCCGGGTTGCTGCAAAGCATGCCGTACATATTCGCAGTCGGGCCACCAACATCTGAGACCGTACCACGGAAATCCGGGTGCAGGCTCAAGCGCTCAAGTTCTTCCTGCACCGATTGCTCGGAGCGCGACTGAATCGTCTTGCCCTGATGATGGGTTATGGCGCAGAAAGCGCAGCCGCCACAGCAACCGCGGTGACTGGTGATGGAGAACTTGATCTGCGCGTAAGCTGGAATCACGTCCTGGTAGGAAGGGTGCGGCAGCTTGGAAAAGGGCAGGGCGTAGATGCGGTCGAGCTGCTCCTCATCCAGGGGCGAGGCAGGCGGGTTGACCACAAGCTGTCGATTGCCGTGTTCTTGTACGAGTCTTTTGCCACTGAAAGGATTCTTCTCGTCTGCAGCCAGCTTAAAGGCCTTGTTGTAAGCGTCCGTACTTGAGCTGACCTCTTCAAAGGAGGGCAAAATGACAGCATTGTCCGGTGTTGTTTCGGCAAGGAAGGCTGTACCGCGCAAATCAGTGATGGTCTCGAAAGCTTCGCCCGCCAGCATGCGCTTGACGAGTGCCACAAGTGCGGTTTCCGCCATACCGAACAGGAGCAGGTCGGCCTTGCTGTCGACTAGCACTGAGCGCCTGACCTTGTTGTCCCAATAATCGTAGTGAGCCAGACGACGCAGGCTCGCTTCGATCCCTCCGACGACCGTTGGCAGGCCTTTGAAGGCGCCTTTGACTGCGGCGGTATAAGCGATGACCGCACGATTCGGGCGCGCACCGGAACGCCCTCCCGGAGTGTAGGCATCATCGTTACGCACCTTCTTGGCGGCTGTGTAGTGATTGACCATGGAATCCATGGCACCGGCCGAAATTGCCGCAAAGAGCCGTGGTCGCCCCATGACTTTGAAGGCTTCCACATTGCGCCAGTCCGGCTGTGCGAGAATGCCGACTCGCAAGCCTTCGTCTTCAAGCAGGCGCGCGAGCAGTGATGTGCCGAAAGAGGGGTGGTCGATATAGGCGTCCCCGGTGACGAAGAGCACATCGAGTTCGTCCCAGCCTCTCTCGATCATCTCCGCGCGACTGCATGGAATGAATTTATGCTGCCTGGTTTCGCTCACGTAGGGCCTACTTCTTCTGCGCTCTGTTGATCAGATCGTAAATCGCTTCAGCCATCAGCCGATAACCGGTCGCGTTGGGATGAATAACGTCGCTCTTCATGCTGTTGTCACTGAGCAGATCGACAAGAATCTCCTTTTGCAAGGGGATCGTGTGCTGGTCGGCAATTTTCGAATAAAGCTCCGGTACCTGCAGGCCAAAGCCGACCTTCGGCACGCCAACCAGAACGATATCAGCACCGCGTGAGCGGATCAGGGTGATCATCGCATCAAGGTTGCTGCTTGTGGTTGCCTGATTCAGCTTGCGAAGGAAATCGTTGCCGCCGTGGCAGAGGATGACGAGCGTCGGCTTATATTCCTCCAGAACAGCGGGGAGACGTTTTAACCCGGCGGCTGATACTTCCCCGGGAATACCGCCATTAATTACCTGTCTGCCGAGCAGTTCAGAGAGCACGTCCGGGTAGGATTGTCCGGCAGATGCTCCCGTGCCATGAGTGAGACTGTCGCCGAAAGCGAGCACCACGCTCTCCTGGTTGAACGGTTTGATGCCGGGGCCGGAGTCGCAGCCGGTGAAGAGCAGACCAGAAAAAAAGAGCGTGAAAATAAGGAAAATGCTTCGACGCATAATGTCCTCGTGTCAGAATGTGTATGCGGATCAACCTGAACCCATCATGGCATAGATGGTACGTATAAAGGAATCCCTCTGTTGGAACAGTGGCTCTTGGAATATGGCTACCCCGCGCTCTTTCTGTTCAGCTTTCTGGCCTCCACGCTGGTGCCGCTTGGTAGTGAATGGTTGTTGGGTGTGCTGCTGCTGAATGGCTTTGACCCAACGATCACTGTGCTGGTGGCAACTCTTGGTAACAGCTGTGGTGCTCTGACGACCTACGCCATCGGGCTCTGGGGAGGTCCCTACCTCACCCAACGTCTTTTGCGGATCAGACCGGAAAGTCAAAGACGGGCTGAGCATCATTTTAACCGTTATGGCAGCTGGGCTTTGCTCTTTTCGTGGCTGCCCGTTATCGGTGATCCCCTTTGCCTGGTTGGTGGTGTTTTGCGTGCCGGACTCTGGCGGTTTATTCTGCTGGTATCGGTCGGAAAGTTTGTTCGTTACCTGGTGGTCGCTAAGCTGGTTCTGGAAGGGACAAAGGCTTTTTAACGCAAAGGTGCAGAGAATAATGGTCCTGAATCCTCTAGTTCCTCTGAAATTTAGAAGGCTTTCCTTTGCGTTCTTTGCATCTTTGCGTTAAACCTTTTTTAAAGGTGTTTTTTAAGGTTTAAATCTTATGGACAAGAATTTCTGGCACAGGCGTTGGCAAAAGAATGAGATCGGTTTTCACATGACCGACCCTCACCATTTCCTGCAGCAATTTTTCCCGCTCTTGCAAACACAACCCACCGACAGTGTCTTTGTTCCACTTTGCGGCAAGAGCCCTGACCTGGTCTGGTTGCGCGAAGAAGGTCTCAAGGTCGTCGGTATTGAATTAAGCCGAACGGCTATCGAGGCTTTTTTCAATGAGAATGATCTGCCCGGCCATTGGACTGATGAGGCGGTTCTCCCCTTTTGTTCCTCTGAAGGGTACAAGCTCTATTGCGGCGATTTCTTTGACTTGACTGCGTCTGAGTTGAGCGGGATTAGCGCATACTACGACCGCGGTGCATTGGTGGCGTTGCCACCAGAGATGCGTGTGTGTTACGTCGCCCATATGGCGGCGCTGATGCCGCCCGGTGGCCGGGTCCTTCTGATCAGTTACTCGTACAATCAGAGTGAAACGAAAGGGCCGCCTTTTTCGGTTTCGCAGCAAGAGCTTGAGACCTTGTTCTCAGAAAGTTTTCGTGTTGAAATTCTGTCAGAAGAGGAGGCCCTCAGGTCGCATCAAGGCCTGGCTGCAAGAGGTGTGACGAAATTGATGGAATATGCGGTCCTGCTGACTAGGAAATAGTGCTTTCGGGAAACCCCTTAGCTTTCCTCCCGCTGCCATGCCGAGCGACTCTTCCAGATCGTATTCCCTGAATAAATCGCCAATCCCATCCAGATGAAAAGGAAACTGACCAGGTGCCCACGGCTGAACGGCTCGTTGTAGAGCCCAACGGCCAGGAGAAAGTGCAGGCTCGGTGTCAGGTATTGCAGAAAGCCGATAGTTGCCAACTGCAACCGACGTGCAGCGGCGACGAAGAGGAGCAGTGGAATGGCGGTGACGATGCCGGAGAGAGGTAGCAACAGGTCGAGTCGCAAGGTCCCTGTCAGAAACGAGCTGTCCTGCTGGGTGGTCAGGTAAATAATATAGGTAAGGGCAAAGGGGCCGAGCAGGAGCGTCTCCACGGTCAGGCCGATCATCGCCTCGACTTGTGCCACTTTGCGCAATAGCCCGTAAAGCCCGAAAGATGAGGCAAGAATAAGGGCGATCCATGGGACCTGCCCGTGGTGAAGGGTTAAGTTCAGGACTCCGATCAGGGCGAGCAACACACTGAACTGCTGCCAGCGGTTCAGCCGCTCGCGCAAAAAGATAAAGCCGAGTAGAATGCTCAAAAGCGGCGTGATGAAATAGCCCAGGCTGGACTGGAGGACTTCGCCATGCTGAACGGCATAGATGAAAACCAGCCAGTTGGTGGCGATCAGGAGTGTAGACCCGCAAAGAGTCAGTAAAACCCTACGGTTCTTGATAGTTGTGCCGACTTGTCCCAGCTGGCGTCGGCAAGTGACGAGAATAAAGAGGAAGACCACAGACCAGAAGATGCGGTGGCAGACAATTTCGAGGGGTGCTGCGCCTTCGAGGGCCTTGAAAAAGACTGGGAAGGAACCCCAGATCAGGTAGGCAGTCAGGCCAAGCAGTACACCGATGCGCGAGTTGTGATCTGCCTCTGACGTTGTGGCTTGGTTGTTGCCCGCGAGGGGTTCGGTTGCTTTCATCGGTATCATCACTAAAGAGGGACACTTCGATTGAAGTGTCCCTCTTTTATTTCAGGTTGACGTTCTGCCAGTTACTTCTTCTTTTGAGCCTGCTTGAAAAGATCCGCAAAAGAACCCATGCCACCCGTAGCCTTCTCTTCGTAAGAAGTCTCCATCGACTCTTCCGATTTATCGCGAACCGAAGCCAGGGAGATCCTCTTCTCGTCAAGGTCGATCTTCTCAACGCTGACCTGTATCTCCTGGCCGAGCTTCAGTACATCCTGGGGATGTTTGATGCGCTGATCACCACCAATCTGCGAGATGTGCAGCAGGCCGTCAATGCCTTCTTCCAGAGTGACAAAGGCGCCGAACTTGGCCAACCGTGACACGGTGCCGGTGTGGGTCGACCCGGGAGGATAACTGGTTTCGACCTTGCTCCAGGGGTTGGCGAGGGTGTCACGCAAGCTGAAGGAGAATTTTTCATTCTCCCAGTCACAGCGTTTAACGGCAACTTCGAGTTCCTGGCCAACTTGCAGAACCTCTTCAATGTTTTCCACCCGGCCGTAGGAAATCTCGGAGATAGGCAGCAACCCCTCGAGACCGCCGATATCAATAAAGGCGCCAAAGTCACGGATGTTGGTGATGGTGCCGGAAACGACCAGCCCCTCTTTGAGGGTTTTCATCAGTGCGGCCTTCTGTACTTGACGTTCCTCTTCGAGGATGACGCGATGAGAGACGACGATGTTGCGACCCTGCTCGGCAAACTGGGAGATGCGGAAAGAGCGGGTGGTGTCGATGACGTCTGCCGATTCTTCCTGACGACGCAGACCTAGCTGGGAGAATGGGCAGAAAGCACGAACGTTGCCCGGCAGTTTGATCTCGTAACCGCCCTTGATCTCTTTTTCAATGCGCCCTTCTACGGGGATGCCGTTGCGCCAGGCCTCTTCCAGCTGTGCTGTTCCGGAGGAGCCGCCGCCGAGCCGGGTGGTGAATCGCAACTCACCGCCTTTACGGGACATGAAGTAGGCGCTGACAGTGTCACCCACGGCAACGGTCAGGTTGCCTTCGTCATCAAGGAACTCTTTACGGTCGAGAACGCCTTCACCCTTTTGCCCCACATCGAGAAACAGCCACTCGCTGCCGATCTGCAAAACGGTGGCATCGATCTTCTGGCCTGGTTCTAGTTGCGTTTTGCCAACCATGCTCGCTTCGAACATTTTGGCAAAATCACCCTCTTCACTCATGTCTTGATCGTCAAATGTTTCGTCACTCATAAGCTTCCTCGTTTAGATTTATGAATTTGAATCAATATTATAAGCATGTTTATCACACCTGTCATGACTTAAGAAGTGACCTTTGCGGTTAATCTCTCGATTTATGTGCTAAACCTGCTATTGTGCCAGCAGTTGAGATCGACAAAGGCGTATCATCCACCGACATTTAATATATGGACAGCTTATGAAAAATTATGACGTCATCGTCGTTGGCGGTGGCCCGGCCGGACTCTTTGCCGCTGGTTTTGCTGCGCGTAAAGGTGCCAAGGTGCTGTTGCTGGAGAAGAATTCACACTGTGGTGCAAAGATCCTGATTACCGGCAAAGGACGTTGTAATGTCACGCACAGTGAAGATGACCCGCGCAAGTTCGTTGAACACTTCGGGCGGAATGGTAAAGCCTTGCTGACTGCGCTCTATGCTTTCGGTGTCAAAGATGTCGTCTCATTTTTTGAAGAACAGGGTGTGCCGCTCAAAGTTGAGCGTGGTGGTCGCATTTTCCCAGACAAAGGTGAAGCCAAGGATGTGCAGAAGGCCGTGATCGCCTTTGCACGTGACGCCGGAGTAGAGATGCGTACTTCCTGTACGGTGAAAAAACTACGGATTGAAGATGATATCATCAAGGCCCTGGAAACCACAGCCGGTGCTTTTTCGGCAGATAACATCATTGTCGCGACCGGCGGCCTGTCTTATCCGGAAACCGGGTGCACGGGTGATGGTTATGCCTGGGCCAAAGCTTGCGGGCATCGCGTGGTGAAGCCTGAAGCAGCCCTGGTGCCGGTGAAGCTTAATGACGCCTGGACTGCCGAGGTCAGCAACTTCAACCTGAAGAATGTCCGGATTTCGCTCTGTGTTGATGGCAAGAAGGTCGACGAGCGTTTCGGTGAAGCCTTCTTTACCCGCGCAGGAATCGGTGGGCCGATTATCCTCGACATGAGCAGTCGTATCCGTGATGAGCTCAAGAAGGGAGAGGTGAAACTTCTTCTCGATTTAAAGCCGGCGGTTGCTACGGAGCTATTCGACAAACGTTTACAGAGAGAGCTGGCTGAGCAGAGTAATCTGGAGTTTGGCAAATCCCTCGGCGGCCTGCTGCCGCGCGATATGATTCCGGTTTTCTTGCGACTGGTTGGCATCGATCCGAAAAAAAAATGTCATTCGGTGACGAAGGTGGAGAGGCAGCGCTTGCTTAAGCTTTTCAAGGAGCTTGAGCTGAGTGTCTCAAGTTGCGCAGGCTTCCGTAAGGCGATTGTCACCTCCGGGGGCGTTTCCCTGAAAGATATCGATATGCGCAGCATGCGCTCGAAGCGGGTGAAGAATCTCTTTTTCGCCGGTGAAATGATCGATCTCGATGGTCCTACCGGTGGTTTCAACCTGCAGGAGTGTTGGTCGACGGGGTACCTCGCGGGAATCAGCGCAGCGGAGGCGTAATTCCGGTCGCTGTAGACTTTGTGTCCGTCTATAAATCTGTTAAACTGATTTTCTTACCTGGAGTGTTGGGCTTTCCCATTCTGGGAACGTTTGGACAAACTCTTACTGGAGATACAGGAGGTTACAATGCAGGATTGGGGCAACGGTCCCTCGAGTGAAGACTTTGAAAAGAAAGTCATCGAGATAAAGAACCATTTCAAGAATAAGTTTGGCCAGCAAAAGGGCTTCTTGCCGATAGTGATCATAGCTTTTTTGATCCTCGTTGGCGGATACAGCAGTATGTACGAGGTCGACACGGAAGAGACTGGCGTCGTACTAAGGTTCGGCAAATTCCACAGTTTTGCGGAACCGGGGCTGCATTTCAAAATACCTCTCGGTGTTGACCGGGTTTACCTGGTGCAGACCGGTCGTGTTCTGAAAGAGGAATTCGGCTTTCGTACCGTCAAGCCTGATGTCCGTTCCACCTACACCAAGAAGGGGCTCGAAGAAGAGTCTTTGACCTTGACCGGTGATCTGAACGTCAGTGACGTCGAGTGGATTGTCCAGTTCCAGGTTTCCGATCCGTTCAAATTTATTTTCCGCATCAAAGATCCGGTCGGGACCATCCGTGATATTGCCGAAGCCATGGTGCGCAAGGCGATCGGCAACGCCAACGTTACCGAGGTTTTGACCACGGAACGCGCCTTGCTGGCCAACGAAATCCAGGTAGATCTGCAATCAACCCTCAATAATTATGACATCGGTGTGCGCATCGTTACCGTCAAGTTCCAGGATGTAACGCCACCTGATCCGGTCAAGGCGGCTTACAACGAGGTCAATGAGTCTGAGCAGCAGCGTGAAAGCCTGATCTTCCAGGCTCGCGAGCAATTTAACAGAGAGGTTCCCCGCGCCCGTGGTGAGGCCAAGAAAGTTCTTCAGGAGGCGGAAGGTTATGCCGTTGAGCGTGTCAACAAGGCTCGCGGCGAGACCAACCGTTTTCTTGCTCTGCTGACCGAGTATCGCAAGGCGCCTTCGGTGACCCGGAGTAGAATTTACCTGGAAACACTTGAAGAGGTCCTGCCCCGCTTGGATGAAATCTATGTTATGGACGCCAAAAACGCTGGGGCACTGCCGTTGCTGCCCTTGCGCAAAGCGTTGGAAGGAGGGGCCAAATAATGAAAGCTCCCATTATCTTTGTCATTATTATTGCCGCGCTTTTTGTCGGCGTGGATGGTCTCTACGTAGTTAATGAAGCAGAGCAAGCGATTGTCACCCAGTTCGGTAAGCCGGTGGGTGATGTCTCTGAGTCTGGTCTGCACTTCAAGATCCCTTTTGTGCAGAAGGTCAGCCGCTTTGAAAAGCGCATCCTGAAATGGGATGGTGATCCGAACCAGATCCCGACCAAGGACAAGAGATTCATCTGGATTGATACCACGGCTCGTTGGCGCATCAAGGATCCACTTCTGTTCTATACCACGGTTGCCACCGAGCGCGGCGCTATGAGCCGCCTCGACGATATCATTGATTCTGTGGTGCGCGATGCCGTCTCCGGTCGTCTGCTGGTGGAGCTGGTACGCGGTAGCGATTATGAGGTCCGAGATGGCGGCGGCGAAGAGCGCTTCGAGGTAGAAGGTGTCGAGGTCGCCAAGGAGAATCTGGTGGGGCGCGAAGAGATTATGGCGGGAATCCTCGACAAGGCCCGTGCCAACACTCCTGATTACGGCATTGAATTGCTCGATGTGCAAATCAAACGCATTAACTATGTTGAGCAGGTACGAACCCGGGTCTACGAGCGTATGATCAACGAGCGTAAAAAGGTTGCCGCCCAGTACCGCTCCGAAGGCGAGGGCGAGAAGGCTGATATCCTCGGCCAGATGGAACGCGAGCTCAAGGAGATCAGCTCCGAGGCCTATCGTAAGGTTCTCGAGGTGCGTGGTGGTGCTGATGCTGAGGCTGCAGCGATTTACGCTGAGGCTTATAACCAGGACAAAGAGTTCTATACGTTTCTGAGGACTCTGGAATCTTATAAAAAATCGATCCAGAAGAACGGCCGTTTGGTGATATCCACTGACTCGGATTATTATCGTTATCTGAAAGAAGCGAAGTAAACATTTAACCCTGTTTGCTTGAAAGATGATGAAGGGGACTGGCTCCGCAGGTGCCTGTCCCCTTTCTTTTAATGGAAAATTCATGGCCAAACCCTGGAAGACAATAGAAAGTATTGATACGGACGAAGGTGTCCTTGAGCTGCGTCAGCGCGATGAGCGGGATTTTTTGATCACCGTTGGTGGCCTGGTGTTGATGAACAGCATGGCGAACCGTTCCGAAGTGGTTCTCGGCCAACTCGGTTGCCAACATCTCAAAAGTCATGCTGCACCCCGGGTGCTGGTTGGTGGGCTCGGTATGGGCTGTACTCTCCGGGCGGTTCTCGATTCACTGCCTGTAACTGCAGAAGTCGTTGTTGCCGAGCTTAACCCGGTCGTACTCGATTGGTGTCGGGGGCCCTTGTCCAGATTGACTGATGGCGCTGCGAGCGATCCGCGGGTTCGCGTCGAGATTGGCGACGTGGCTGACCTGGTTCGAAATACGGGACGGAAAGGCGGCTTGGAAAAATTTGATGCCATCGTCTTTGACCTTTACAAGGGACCGCATTATCATACCCACAAGATCAAAGACCCCCTCTACGGCAGTCGTGCGATTGACCATGTGAAAGCTGCTCTGAATCCCGGCGGCATGTTTTCCATCTGGGGCGAGAATTATGATGAGGGCTTCGACAAGCGTCTTTGTGCCACTGGCTTCACTGTCAGCCACGAGCGGCCCGGACGGGGAGGCTTTCGTCACGTGGTGTTTCTGGCCAAGCTGCCACTCTCCAGAACCAAACAGCCGCTGACTCATAGGAAGAATTAACTCGAATCTTTTGACAGAGATCGCTGCTAAAAGACTTTTACAGGAAAAGCAATGTCCTCTCGATCAATCCGTGACCAGCGTTCACAGCAACTTGCCCAGATTGTAGCCGCTGGCGTTGGCCGCACTCTGTTTGATGCCCCGATTGCCGATCATAACAGTTGGCAGATTGGCGGTCCTGCCGATCTGTTGGTTGAGCCTGAAACGATTGCGCAGGTTGCGCGCGTGGTCTCTTTTGCCCGTCTCCACGACATCCCCCTGATGGTGATTGGCCAAGGCACGAACCTGCTCTTTGATGACTCCGGGCTGCGCGGTATTGTCCTCAAGCTCGGTAAAAGCCTGTCCCGTGTTGCGATCTCTGACAACAGGATTATCGCCGAAGCCGGCGCCTGGGTCCCTGGTTTGGCCCGCAAAGCGATGCTCGCCGGCCTGGCGGGGTTGGAACACACGATTGGTATTCCCGGAACGCTCGGGGGCTTGGTCCTGATGAATGGCGGCAGTCAGCGTAAAGGCATCGGTGAAAACGTGCGCCGGGTCTGGATTGTCGACCAGCATGGCAAGCAGTTGGAGCTCAACCGGGACGAGTGTGCTTTTGCTTATCGTCGCAGTGCTCTGCAGGGTAGCGGCACCGTGGTGGTTAAGGTGGAGCTGCAATGTGAACGGCAGGAACCGCGGAATATTCGTAAAATGATGTTGGAGGATTTGCGTGAGCGTCGCCGCAAATTCCCACGCAAGCAACCCAACTGTGGCTCTGTATTTCTCAGCACTAGCGAGATGCACGCCAGCGTCGGTCCTCCAGGCAAGGTCATTGAAGATGCCGGCCTGAAAGGAACACGCATCGGCAAAGCTGAAGTCTCTCGTCAACACGCCAATTTTATTGTCAATCTCGGGGGCGCTACATCAGAAGACGTTTTGAACCTGATTGCACATATCCGCAAGGTTGTGCATGAACGGATCGGCTTTGACCTGTGTTGTGAAGTACGCTACGTGTGCCCGACCGGAGACATCATCCCTGCCCATCAAGCCGTGATCTGAAGCATGGCACTTAAGACGATCTTTTGGTTTTGTTCCAGGAGTGATTAATGAACGATCGCGATGAGGTCATTCTTGAAACGGGAAATGTTCGGGTCCGCATCCTGGTTCTCGACCCCGGCGAGGCTACGGCCTGGCACTTTCACTCGGAGGTGACTGATCGGATCCTTTGTCTGCAAGGCTTGATTGCCGTGGAGTATCAGGACCCTCGGGAGTCTGTTCAGCTTGCTTGCGGAGAGCGTTGCGAGGTTGCGGTGACGCGGGTACACAGAGTTGTTAATATGTTGCCTGAAACGGCAAAATACCTGCTGGTTCAAGGTGTGGGTCGTTATGATTTTAATGCTGTTGAGCTTTAGAGGCAGGTTTTTTCACAATTTCTTTAGCGCAGTGGCTCAAAAAGTGCGTCAAGACCGTTCAGTTTAAACTCGTAGACCGCCTGCAACCTCCTGCCTACCTGGCCTTGCGGAAAACCTTTACTGGCAAACCAGACCAGATAATCCTCCGGCAGATCGATGATCAGCCGCCCTTCGTATTTGCCGAACGGCATACGCGCCTTCACCAGTTCGAGTAACTCCGTGTGATCAAAATCAGGGCTCTCGCTCATCATCTTTTAAGTGCCTCGATCAGGGCTGCCAGGTCGGCGAGGTTGTGAACCCGTTTCATCTTCGTGATCCGTTTCGAGAAGGCCGGGGTGTCAATGAAGGACATGACGTTTTTTACCTTGTCGAGGATCTGTCGTTCACCGCAGAAAAGATCACTATAAAGTCTGAGCAGCTCCTTCAGATAGCGATGCAACATGAGGGCGGTTTCTGTTTCCGTTGGCTCTTCGGTGTTTTGCTTGCGCAGGCGTTCAAAGAGCAGCGGGTCGGCAATCGCGCCCCGCCCGAGCATCAGCCCGGCGGCACCGGTCTCTTCAAGTATGCGCAATCCCTGCTCTGCCGTGCGGATATCACCATTGGCGATAACCGGTATGGATAGCTCACCTACGACCCGTTGCGTGATCCTGTGGTCTGCTGATCCCGCGTACTTTTGCGTGACTGTGCGTGGGTGTATGATTAGAAAATCGACCTCGGCGGCAGTAATCAACGGCAGCAGGGCAAAAATCTCCTCGGGGTCTTTGTATCCCGCCCGTAGCTTGATCGAGAACGTCCCGGAGATGGCCTGGCGTAAAGCCGGCAGCATTTCGGCAAGAATCTCGGGATACTGCAGCATGGCGCCACCACTTGCGCCGCTGGCCGTGCGCCCGTAGGGACATCCCATGTTCAGGTTGATATGCAGGGCGCCGGCGGCTTCTGCGTGCTCGGCCGCCTTCACCAGGGCCTGGCTGTTATTGCCGACCAGCTGTGCGACCAAGGGCACGCCTCCGGTGGTACTGACGGCTTCTTTCAGGTCGTTTTTGGACAGATGTTTACGGCCGACGCTGCTGACACGCATGAACTCGGTGAAAACCACGTCGGGGCGAACCCAGTCAATAAACAGAGAGCGTGTCGCGCGGTTGGTCAGACCCTGCAATGGGGCGAGCATGAGTGGCTTTTTTTCAGAATCCCAGGGCAACGCACGCAGGCCATGCTTTGTCTTCGGTAGAGGTTGTGCAACGGGCATCTTCAGGTCTCTTAATTCAGTGATTGCGCTTCGCTTGAGGGGGGGGTCGCTATGGCACTTTGATTCCTGCCGGCCTGCTTGGCTGCGTAGAGCGCTTTATCTGCCATGGCAACCACCTGGGAAGGTGAGATGCCTTGATTGGGGATCACACTGGCGATGCCAGCGCTTACAGTCACGTTTGATGATACCGGTGAATCTTCGTGTACAAGTTCCAGTTCCCGAATCCGCTCATGCAGATTCTCTGCCAGCTCCACAGCCCCTTGCAGATCGGTATGCGGCAGGATAGCGACAAACTCCTCACCTCCGTAGCGAGCAAGCAGATCACCGGGTCGACAAAGGGCGCTCTGCAGTGCCCATGCGACCTTCTGCAGGCAGACATCGCCCTCCAGGTGGCCGTAGTGATCATTATATTTTTTGAAGTGATCGATGTCGATCATAATGACGGAAAAAGGTTGCTGCTCGCGCTGCTCTCTTAACCATTCGCGGGAGAGAAATTCATTGAATGAGCGCCGATTGGCCAGGCCGGTCAAGCTGTCGGTTGTGGAAAGTCTTTCCAGCTCCCGGTTCATCTCGGCCAGGCGATCGTTGAGAACCAGCAGATCTTCTTCACGAGCCTTGCGCTGATTCATCTCTGCTTTTAAACGCAGGGCTGAGCGGATTCTGGCGAGGAGCTCGGTATGGCTTGGAGGCTTGGTGATGTAGTCTGAAGCGCCGGCTGTAAAGGCTGCTTCCAAGCCGTCAAGATGGTCGGCGCCACTGATAACAATAATCGGAATGTCGCAGAAAAGCTCATGATCAGAAATTTCCCGGCAGGCGTCGATACCGCTTTTGCCGGGCAGGTTGATGTCGAGCAGGATCAGGTCGAGGTCGGTGCTGGTTGTCTCCGAATCGTAAAAGCCGATGGTTTTGTACGCATCCTCGATAGACTCGCAGAGAATCAGCTCTGTGTAGCCGACTTCGTTGAGAAGATCGCTAATGAAGGTACGGGAAACCAGAGAATCATCAACAATCAGAATACTCATTTTGCCACCATAAAGAGGGTCAACCTGTTTGCCTATTGTATAGAATAACGTAAAGATCGAAAAGTGAAAGGCTGTGGCCTGGATAACTGAGAAAGTCCTCCTGTCTGTGACCTCAATTATTCAAAGCGTCGAGTCCTTCCCAACGGGCATAGGTTTCAGCAAGCTCAGTTTCGAGTCTTTCCAATCGTGCCGTGGTTTCAGCGACCTGCTCTCCGGCGTTGCGATAAAAATCGGAGTCAGCCATTTTTTCATGGAGTTCAGAGATTTCAGTCTCTAGCGCGTCTATCTTTACCGGTAACTCTTCAAGTTCATGCTTCTCTTTGAACGTCAGCTTGCGGGCGCGTTCTTTTTTGGGCTTCTCCTTGGTCGCCTCAACCACTGGCCGCGGTTCTTCGGTCTCTTCCTTTTGGCGCAACCATTCATCGTAGCCGCCGACGTACTCGTTTATCTGGCCGTTGTCTTCGAAGACGATTGTGCTGGTGACCACCCGATTTAAGAATGCCCGGTCATGACTGACCAGAAACAGGGTTCCCTTGAAGTCGGCGAGTAACTCTTCCAGCAGGTCGAGGGTTTCCAGGTCCAGGTCATTGGTGGGCTCGTCAAGCACCAGGACGTTAGCTTCCCGGGTGAAAAGCCGGGCAAGTAAAAGCCGGTTGCGTTCCCCACCGGAAAGAATGCGTACCGGGCTACGGATGCGGTCAGGTGTGAACAGAAAATCCTGCAGATAGCCGATGACATGCCTGGCTTTGCCGCCAACCACCACCGTATCCTGTTCGCCGGCGAGGTTCTGCTGTACCGTCAGTTCCGGGTTGAGTTGCTCCCGCAGTTGATCAAAATAAATTGTCTGCAGGTTTGTGCCAAGTTTGACTTCACCCTGTTGCGGCTGCAACTCGCCGAGAATCAACTTGAGCAGGGTGGTTTTGCCCACACCGTTGGGGCCGATGATGCCGATCCGGTCACCGCGAATGACGGTCGTTGAAAAGTCCTTGACCACGGGGGCCTCGCCATAGGCGAAGGAAAGTCCTTTTACTTTAGCGACCAGTTTTCCGCTGCGATCGGCTTCCTGCAGGTTGAAGTTGGCTGTGCCGAGGCGTGCGCGCCTTTGACTGCGCTCTTCTCGCATCTTCTTCAACTCGCGGACCCGCCCCTCATTACGGGTGCGTCGTGCCTTGATCCCTTTACGGATCCAGACTTCCTCTTCCGCCAGCTTCTTGTCAAAGCGGGCGTTCTCCTGGCTCTCGGCGTGAAGGTGCTCTTCTTTGCGGAGCAGAAAGGTGTCGTAATCGCAGGCGAAGTCGTACAGGCGGCCACGGTCTATCTCGACGATACGGGTTGCCAGATTACGTAAAAAGGCCCGGTCGTGAGTGACAAAGACCAAGGTGAGGTTCTCGCGTTTGAGGAATCCTTCAAGCCAGGTAATCGACTCGATGTCCAGGTGGTTGGTCGGCTCATCAAGTAACAGGATGTCGGGATTAACAGCAAGAGCCCGTCCGAGAAGAACCCGTCGCATCATCCCTCCCGAGAGACCCTGCACCGGCAGATCGGCTTCGAGCTTGAGGCGGGAGAGAACCTGTTCAATCTGCTGCTGCAGAGCCCAGCCATCACAACTCTCCAGCTTATGTTGAATCTCGGAGAGTTCCTTGTGCAGATCAGACTCTCCCTGCTCCATACGCAGGCTGAGTTCGTGGTAACGGTTCAGCAGCGAGCCCGCCTGGCCAAGTCCTCCGGCGAGTGCTTCATAAATGGTCCCCCGCAGGTTGCGGGGCACGTCCTGTTCGAGGCGTGCGACGCGCAGCCCCTGTTGACGATCTATGACGCCATCATCAGGTGGAAGCTCGCCGGAAATCACTTTGAGCAGGGTCGATTTGCCTGTGCCGTTGCGACCGAGCAAACAGATGCGTTCGCCCTTGGAAATGCGCAGGGAGACGTCCTCGAAAAGACTCGGGCCCCCGAAGGCCAGACTGATGTTGCGGAGATTAATAAATGCCATGAATACTCTCTTCCCGGATAATCGTGAGGGATTATGGCAGAGTGACGTTGCCATGCAAAGGAAAATGGTTTTCTTCTTACTTTCTGTCATGTAACAGCCGTCCTCTTTAAGGACGTCTGCGAGTGTGAATCTGCACGAAGATATTTAAAATTTGCTCGGCCGATGATTTTATCCTGCGCCCGAGCCGCTTGGTGTTAAACTTAACCGGTAAAAAAACTTATCAGAATGGAGAATCCCAATGTTCGACCTTGGTCATATGAATCGACTTGAAGTGTCACGAATAGATGAAGAAGGCGCCTGGTTACGTTCCGGTCGGCAAGAAGCGCTCTTGCCAAAGCGGGAGCTTGACGAAGAAATCAAGAAGGGCGATACGCTCCTGGTTTTTGTTTATGCGGATACTTCCGGGGAGCCTGTCGCGACCCTGCGCCAGCCCTTTGCCGAGGTTGGTGAGTATGCCTTGCTGCGCGCAAGCCAGGTCAATGTTCATGGTGCTTTCATGGACTGGGGATTGTTCAAAGATCTGCTGGTGCCGGTCAAAGAGCAGTTGGTAGAGATGAAACCCGGAGGGCGTTACCTGGTTAAGGTGCGTCTCGATCGCGAGGGGCGGCCGATCGGTACGGCGCGTGTCGAAAAAGGGCTCTCTGCTGTTGATGAAACTTTGGGCGAAGGTCAGGAGGTTGACCTGATCGTCTGGGGATTTACCGAGATTGGAGCCAAAGTGATTATCAATCATCGCTTTGCCGGTTTGCTCTATAACGACGAGGTTGGTAGTCGCCTGAAATACGGAGACCAGGTGAAAGGCTATATCCGGCAGATTCGTGCCGATGGCAAAGTTGATTGTACCCTGAGTATGGGAACCCGAAGCGACAGGGACGATGCCCGCGGAAAAGTCATGAAAGCCCTGATCGACCATGATGGCTTTTTACCCCTGCACGACAAGAGCCCGGCTGAAGATATTCAGGAGATGCTCGGTTTGAGCAAGAAGCTTTTCAAGAAAGGTGTTGGCAACCTTTACAAAGAGGGATTGATCGAACTTCCCGGCGATGGTGTTCGTTTGAAAAATGACTCCTGAATTTGCCCCAGGTGTTTGACAGACCCCTGTCGCTATTGTAGATATTTAGGGTACCTTTTTTGAGTAACCCGGTGAGGCTAACGAATTCATTCATAACAACCATAAGGAGAAATGAAATGGCAACTTATACCTGTGCGAAGTGTGGAATGGGCGTCAATGCTACCTGCGCCAAATGCGACGCTCCTCTTGAAAATGATTCTCTGGTTCTGGGTGACGGCAACAGCGTTCAAATCTCCAAGTGCCCCAACGGCCATGGTAAGATCAAGTCGCCCATGTGTTGCGGCGAAGATATGAGCTGCGCGCTTTAAAACCAGACCATATAAAAGTTATGAAGGGCAGCCTGTCGGCTGCCCTTCTTCGTTGTTGGCTTCAGCAAAGAGTAGGATGGTATGCCTTTGGTTTAGTAATCGGGACTTGATCTGACAGACAGTGTCTGGTTTTTAGCTTGCCTTCCGCGTACTAAATATCCCTAGATAATGTAAGAAAGAGTTGCAGTAATACTCATAGGAATACTCCTACTCGGAGAATCAGGGCGGGGGTAATGTTTACTGTAAATAGTGGTTAATCGAAATAGACTGACGTATCGATCCCCTGAGTCGTAGGATCAATGTCAGCAACTATCAAGTCGTGTTCAGTCGGCAGTAGTTCAGATAAGTTTTTTCCGGGGTCCGACTTCCCATTCGCAGTTCTTAATCGGCGCAACCTTAAATGGCTGCTGCCTAATTCGCCGAAACCGATGACCAGCATGATTTCGCCATTTTTTAGTCGAATAAGACTACCTACAGGGTAGTCCCCAAGGTGGAAAGTAAAATAGTCTAGAAACTCTGGATTCAAAATGTTGCCCCGGACAGCTTTCATTTGCCGGAGACCTTCTCGGGGCGGTATTGACCGCTTGTAAACCCGGTGCGTGGTTATTGCATCATAGGTATCTGCAATCTTGACCATATCTACCATAGGAGAAAGGTTTCTTCGCGGACGGCTGGGATAGCCACCAAAGCCTTTGTTGTGTAAATGGTGATAATGCACCATATCGATAACTTCTTGCTGAATACCCTCAACCTTAGAGATCAATTCCATTCCAGCTACAGGGTGATTTTTCATCAAATCATATTCTTCCTTGGTCAACTTCCCTGGCTTGTTAAGGATTTTCGAGGATATTTTCAGCTTGCCGATATCGTGCACCATGCCGCCGAAGGCCAATAGAGCGAGCTGTTTTGGGTCAATGTTGCAGGCATGACCAACGGTCAGTGAAATAATGCCAACATTTACCGAATGGTTGAATGTGTAATTGTCATAGTCCTTGATCTGGGCTAGAGCAAACAAGGCATGTTTCTCACGCAGAACTGACTGAACCATACTTTTTGAAACATTGCGAAGGCCTTCTGTTGAAGGAACACGTCCTCCCTTAATGTCATTAAAAACCTGGTCAACAGCTTGCATCGCGGCATTATAGACAGCACGCGGTTTTTCATCTTCTTCCTGTAAAGTGATAATACGTAGATGGTGCAGCTTTTTAAGATCGTGAGCATTCTCAATCTTTTTGTCTGAATTAAGACAGTAAACGCTCAGAGCAAAAAAAAGATTCAATTCCTCAAGCGTCAATCCACGTACTACTTCGAGACCTTTGAGTCCAAGGTCATTCAGAATGTCTATGGCTTCTGCCTCTGAAATGTATGGGTCGGTGAAGAGGTAATCATCTACAAAAAGAGTTTCTTCTGTTATGCCAATACAAATTTTGGGCTGCTGCATTAGCAGCATAGACAGTTGTTCGTAGCACTTCTTTATCCTCTGAACGCAAGCAGGGTGTTTGGCCGGGTACATGCGAAAGCTCTGCCAAGCAGCGACCAGTTGCCCTATTGTTTCGTGTCCTTGTTGAAGATCCATAGTAATCCGCGGTCAATGAATTTGGCTCTACATGGTAAGAGCAGTTGTTCTATACTTTATTATATATCTTGATATTTAGGAATGAATTATAATGAGGAGACAGCTTGATTCATTCTAGAGGCTTTTACTAGAAATCCTCTCACATTGTTTTGGTGTGCTAAGATTTGTTGAAATGCAAAATTACTGCACCCCCCGACTTCTAAAAATGTCGACAAGGCCTTTTTCAGTTCGACTAAATCTGACACTGACTGTCAGATCAAGTTTCAGCTACTAGACCTGTGGTGCTCTGGAAAGCCCTCTTTGATTTCTTGAATCTATACTCATTTCCAAAAAAGTTTTGTCCTAGCTCAAATCTGCTGTTTGACATGCACCACAGAAACCTTATAGTGTAATTACCTGAGTATTTTTGTCGGGCAAATGTGCTTACCAATTTCCTTCAAGACCTCCGGAGAGATTACAATGCAAACCTCTCACGTGGCTCGTGCATGGAAATGGCTGCTAAGTCATCTGGTCATAGCGGCCTTGATCGGTTATTTCTCCACGATGTTAGTGGCCGGGCTGTTTCAGGTGGAACCTGTAACCCTTCTGAAGGCGACGACGTTTGGTCTGCCACATGTCGGTACGATGATTACGAGCCAGGGGATGGCCCTTGGTGTTGATGCATGGCTCACGTTGTTTTTCTGTAATCTCACAGTTGCTCTGTCGATCGTGGCCCTCGCCTACTGGACCCAACTACTCAATCCTCACAACCAGAACCGGTCGTTCCTGCGACTCCGCAGATACCTGCAAAAAGACCGTTCTGCAGAATACTTGCTGAAAATCCCGGCTTTTGCGCCCATCCCATCCCCTCAACTGCGTCTGTCTTTGTTCCTTTTGATGGTTGTCCCCTACATCGCCACAATTGCTCTAGGTTTTATGGCCGGGGCTTGGATCGGTATCGGCCATGTGTTTAGTTCGTCGCTGCCTGTCGCCTTGGCCTACGTTTTACCGCATGGTATTCCTGAGATTGCAGCTATATTACTCGCCTGTAGCCTCCCAGTCGGAATCTGGAAGACCATTCGTCCGGTCGTGTTCGGTAATGAATCCACATTGGAGTCTTTCCAAAGTATTGATCATGTGCTTGCGTCGCAGAAGTTTCAGCAGAATTTGAAGATGATCATCAATCTTCTTCTGATTGCCGGCCTGACCGAAGCTTATTTAACGCGTCAGGTGGTCGCCATGATTGCCGGTAGCTGAAAAAGTTTTCTAATAAGCCCTGAGTTTTAACAAAAAAAGCCCCACAGCTAGGAGGGGCTGTGGGGCAACGGGTTTTATGGGTTTTGCTTAGGAGGTAGAACCATGAAGAACTTGTGTTCTGTGTTTATATATTACTGATTTTGTCAGGTATGTCAACAGAAAAATAAAAATAAAAAAAGGCCACCAGGGATCGCCCCCCTGGTGGCCATAGTGTTGTAGATCAAAGAGCCTTTTTAAGGTTGCCAGCTCTGAGCCTCTGTAACAGCCTTTACTTCATTTCTTCTGCAACGCACCAAAAATCATATCCAACACCACCTTCTGCCGCGCCTCATTCTTGTTCAGCACCGCGAGACATTCACCCATGGCGAAACGTTCGTGCAGGTAGTCTGCGTCACGTCCCGAGAGGATTATAATGCGCCGGCTATCCAGGCCCTTTTCGATGGCGTAGGAGAGCAGTTTGCCGCCGTCCATTTTGGGCATCTCAAGGTCGAGAAGAAGTAAATCGAGATCCTTATCAATTTGTGCCAGACCCTGGTGCGGTTCATCACAGGTTATGATCTCAAGGTTCGGGTAGCGTTCTCGCACGTATCTTGTGAGTAGATCGAGAAAGAGTCGATCGTCATCGATGATCAGGATTCTTTTCATGATGGTTTCTCTTAAGTTAAGTGTGCCTAGACGTTTATTATATCAAGCAAACGGATTAATGGTACTGAGGCGTTAGGTCTTGCCAAAAAGTAAGTTTGACTCACGCTCGGTCGCTATGCTCACTTGAGACGCGGAGATTGCAGAGTAAGACAAAATCCGGAAAGCCAGGATGTGGAAGTCCTGCCTGCGCGATTTCTGCGCCTCTGCGTAAGGCCGGCCGTCTGCTTTTCCGGTTTAAAGTTTTTGTTTAGTACGTCACCAGAAAGTTTATGCAACAGTTTGCTGGAATGAAGTAGATAACCAGAAAAGTAAAAACGCAAAGAATGGGCTAAGAAATTTAAACGCTTTAGGTTATCATTACTCTATTGCCGGTCTTGGGACTATCCGTTTTCTCGTTGGAGTACGCATTGTATCTAGTCGTTCTACATGATTGGAAGATGGAAGAGAGCGCTGTTGCCATGGTTGTCGCTGAAAAACTGGGAACCGTGGCATTCGAAGCCCGTCAGAAACTTTCTGGTGGCAGTCCGGTTGTGATTGCAACTTTTGCAGACGAAGATCACGCCCGTGCGTTGGTTGCCAGTTTGACTCAAGAAGAACTGCCGGCGTTCATGATCGACACGGAAGATGTGCGTAAACACCAGTCAGCCTGCTACGTCTATCGTTTTGTTCTGGGAGAAGAGGCGTTAAAGGTAGAGTCGCGTGATGGTGAAAGTTGCGAGATTGAATACGGTACGATCGAACTGTTGCTGGTTGCCATCTGTAAGGCCGGTGAGATTCAGACCACGGGGACCGAGACTAGCCGTAAGTTCAGCCTTGGCAAGACTCTTCTGGCCGGCGGGTTGCCGATGACCAAACAAGTCAAGACAGAGAAAATCGTGACGGTCGAAGAGCGTGACGAATCACTCTGGCTCTACACGCATGATCGTGCACTGTTTATCTTCGATCGCCCGGTGATGAGCTACGATGGTCTGGGCGAGGCGATGCAGTTTACCCGTGAGCTTAATTTTAACCACCTGAAGAACGAACTGAAGCGTCTCGCTCCGGGGGCGCGCTTCGACAATCGGTTACTCAAACGAGCCGCTATGATTCGCCTGATAGGGCCGGCGCTCAACCCTGAAGTAGATCACGACCTGGCTTTCGAAATCCTCTCCCGGAGCATGCGGCTAAAAGGCCTTTAACGGGGGCCTTTGCCCTTGTTGACCCGGAAACCTGATTTTGACAAGGCCTCGGCCATGGCCGTTGAAGGCTCAGGGGCTTTTTTTTCGGATCTTGCTTGCTTGACACGTTCTTTCTGCTGCGGTGGCTTCTCTGACTCACCCTTGCGCATGGTCAGGCCGATCCGTTTGCGCTGCAGATCAATCGACAGAACCCTGACCTGAACCTGCTGACCAACCTTGACCACCTGGTTCGGGTCTTTAACAAAGCGATCGGCAAGCTGGCTGACATGGACCAGGCCATCCTGGTGGACGCCAATATCGACAAAGGCACCAAAGGCTGCGACATTGGTCACGATGCCGTTAAGTGTCATCCCTTCTTTAAGGTCTTTCACCTCCATGACATCTTCGCGAAAGCTTGTCGTAACAAAACTTTCCCGGGGATCCCGACCTGGCTTTTTTAGCTCATAGACAATGTCATTCAACGTCGGCAGTCCAATGTCGTCTCCGGCATAAGTTTCCAGCTTGATGTTGTTGAGTAAAGCCGGTTCAGTGACCAACTTTGCTATGGCCACACCGAGGTCGGAGGCCATCTTCTCCACCACCCCGTAGCGTTCCGGATGGACGGCCGTGTTGTCGAGGGGCTGAACGGCGTTCCTGATCCTCAAAAAACCTGCTGCCTGCTCATAGGCCTTCTTGCCAAAGCGCGACACCTGGAGGAGTTGATCCCGTCTGACAAAAGCACCTTCAGCATCACGATGGTTGACGATCGCCTTGGCAAGAGTATCGCTGATTCCCGACACAAAGCTCAAGAGCGCCCAGCTGGCCGTGTTCAGGTCAACACCGACAAAGTTGACGCAAGATTCAACCACCTCATCGAGGGACTTCTTCAGGGCTGTTTGGCTGACATCGTGCTGATACTGACCAACGCCGATACTTTTGGGGTCGACCTTGACGAGTTCGGCCAAGGGATCCTGAAGGCGGCGGGCAATGGAGATGGCCCCGCGAACGGTCAGGTCGAGATCCGGAAATTCTTCGCGGGCGATCTCTGATGCCGAATAGACGCTGGCGCCAGCTTCGCTGACCATGACAACCTGCAGCTTTAAACCGGCCTCTTTGAGGGCGGCGCGAATGAATTGATCCATCTCACGCCCAGCGGTGCCGTTGCCGATAGCAATCATTTCAACGTTGTGATTCTCAATCAGACGCAGCAGTTCACGACGGGCCGACTCGATCTTGGCTCCTCCCCCGGTGTGGGGGTAAATTGTCACATGCTCGAGAAAGCGGCCGGTCGCATCGACCACAGCCAGCTTGGAGCCGGTGCGCAAGCCCGGATCAACACCGAGGAGTTTATAGCTGCCGGCCGGCGCGGCCAGAAGCAGGTTCCGCAAGTTCTCCGCAAAGACACGAATCGCCTCGTCATCAGCAGCCTTTTTTGCCTGTAACCTCAATTCCACTTCGATCGAAGGGGTGAGCAGGCGTTTGTAGGCGTCGACGATGATCTCACGTAATAATTCGCTAAAACGGCTTTCGGCAGGAACGAAAAGTACGCAGAGTCGGCCAAGAATCTCTTCTTCCGGCGCCTCGATGCGCAGACGTAAAACGTCTTCTTTTTCACCTCGCCGCATGGCGAGCATCCGGTGTGATGGTATCTGTTGCAGCGGTTCGCTGAAATCGTAATACATCTCAAACTTGCTGACCGTCTCCTCTTTGCCCCGTGCCGGTTGAGAAGAAAACAGTCCTTTTTGCCAGGTCAGGTCGCGCACAATCGCACGTGCCTCGGCAACATCGGCGAACTGTTCAGCAAGAATATGGCCAGCACCGGTCAAGGCTTCTTCGGTTGTTGTTATTTCCCGTTCCGCATTGAGATAAGGCCTTGCCAACTCTTCAGCAGAGGCCCCTTGGCCTCGTGCCGCCAGTAACTGCCCTGCAAGGGGTTCAAGCCCACGCTCCTTGGCAATCAGTGCCTTGGTGCGTCGTTTCGGTTTGAAGGGCAGGTAGAGGTCTTCCAGTTCAGTTTTTTGCCGGGTCTGCTCAATCTTCTGGCGTAGCTCAGGGGTCAGTTTGCCCTGCTCATCGATTGACTTAAGAATGGTCTGTCGACGCTCGTTCAGGGCCGTGTGATATTCAAGGCGTTCCTGGATCAGGCGTATCTCAACCTCATCGAGCTCCCCTGTGGCTTCTTTACGATAACGGGCGATAAAGGGGACGGTCGCGCCCTCTTCGAGAAGCGCTACGGTCTGCTTGATTTGCGCTAGTTGCAACCCGGTCTCTTCGACCAGAATCTGATTGATTGCGATTATTCCTGCAGTGTTCATTGTTGAGTCGATCCTTGTTTCGGGGTTGTTGTCAGGGGGTGCGATACTAGCACAAGCGTTTCATCTCTTGAGCAGGAATTTCTATCGGGTCATACAAGAAAGGTTGGGGAAGATCCGGTTAAAATATCCTCCAGGTTTTTGTAGCAGGAGGAAAAACTTTTAAATGAGATTTCCATGCAATAACTTGCGAGCTTTAATAATCCCCCCCTCTTCGCCCAGAAGCATAAGGGTGTCACCGACTTCCAGGCGCAATTCTGCCGTGGGATTGTAATCGACCCTCTCCTGACGAATCACTCCCATAACGCTACAACCGGTTACGGCGCGAAAGTTGAGTTCGGCAAGGCTCTTGCCAAGGCAGGGGGAATCGTCCGGAACCGCTTGAATCTCAATCTCTCCGCCCTCTAGTACAGACAGGTAGCCGGTCAGGTTTCTGGTCGGCTTGTCATGTTGTTTGTAGCGCTGATGATGCTCCTCGCGCAAGGAGGAGAGAATCTTCAGGACCCGACCTTCGGGGATGTCGAGCTGGCGTAGCAGGAAAGTCGACATCTCAAGTCCGGCTCCGAATTCATCCGTAATGATTTCGTCGGCTCCCAGCCGCACCAGCTGCTCAATGCTGGCAACGAAGTTGGTGCGAGCCAGAATGTACAAGTCGGGGTTCAGCTCTCGTGCTGTTGGGATGGCCCGGGCTAAAGCCGAGGGGTCGTTAATGGCAAGGACCATGGCTCGTGCCTTGTGGATTCCCGCCCCTTCCAGAACCGCCGGTGCCGTTGCATCGCCATAAATGATGATCTCACCTGATTTGCGTGCCTGATGCACCATTTCACCATTCATTTCGATGTGAATGTAGGGAATGCGAATCTCGCGTAAGGTGCGCGCGATGTTCCTGCCCGCCACTCCGTAGCCCGCGATCACAACATGTCCCTCGAGGTTGGCAGTGCGCTCGTTATCCTCTGTCATCGGGCGATCAGCGGCTCCGCTCCACAGGGACGAGAGGCGATCTGAGATATTATGGGCGTGACGAAACATCAGGGGTGACAACATCATCGTTAAGGCGACAACTGAAAGCGCGAGTTGATAGGTTTGAATAGGAATCAGTTTTAACTCCTGGGCTGACTCGAGCAGGATGAAAGAGAACTCTCCAACTTGGAAGGTCATCAATCCTGCGATCATGGACGTACGTAGAGGCTGGTTGGCCATCAGACCTGCGAGCGTTCCAGTCACGGCTTTGGTCAGGCTGAGCAGGACCACGCAGAGAAGCACAAGCCACAAATTGCTCATGAACAGCTGGATGTCGACCAACATGCCGACTGAGATGAAGAAGACGGCCAGAAAAACATCGCGGAAGGGGATAATATCAGCCATGACCTGATGGGAGGAGTCTGATTCTGCCAAAGCCAATCCCGCCAGGAAAGCTCCAAGCGCCAGCGACAGGCCTGCATGGGCCGTTGCCCAGGCGGTGCCGAGAACCACAGCGATAATCGTCAGGCGAAAAAGCTCTGGAGCACGGGTGCTCAGGATGATGCGCAGCAGAGGCTTGAGAAGATGACGGACGAACAGGTAGAGAGAGCACAGAATCAAGCCGGTTTTAACCAGAGCCCAGATCGTAAAGTCTTGATCTGTTTCGCCAAGAAGGGGCAGGGCAACAATGAAGAGGATGATGCACAGGTCCTGAAACAGCAGGATGCCGAGCGCCATGCGACCGTGTGCTGCATCAACTTCGCCGCGTTCAAGGAGTAATTTCAAGACGATTGCAGTTGATGACAGGGCCATTGCCATACCGAGAATCGTGGCGGAAACCATGCTTCCTCCAAACAGGAGGGTTATGCAAAATACAGTTGCCCCGGTTAAGGCCACTTGCGTGACGCCGGCTGAAAGCAACAGCTTCTTGAGGCGCAAAATTCGATCGTAGGAGAACTCCAGTCCGATAGTGAAGAGAAGCAGAACAATTCCGACCTCGGCAACCAGTTCGACTTCGTGGTGCCCGGTAACCAGGTGGAAACCATAGGGGCCTACGAGCAGTCCGGTGGTGAGGTAGCCGACAATTGGTGATTGACGCAGAAGGCTAAAGGCGTATGCGTTGAGCAGAGCGAGGCAAAGGAGGATAAGGATGTCTTGAAGAGCGGTCAGCTCAGTCATGGTTTGGCCTCTGTTCAGTGAGTGCAGGTGTGCGGAAAGCTAACAACTATTACAATCTACCAAAAACATTGCGGAATGTAATTTGAAATGGTTATCGGCTCTGCCGATTATCGGTTTCTATCAATTATTACTATGACATTTATTGAAGATGACCTGTCTTGCAACCCACCCTGCGACTGTGAGAAGCTTTCTATATGAATAAAAAACTGATTTTAAATAAGATCATAGCCCTCCTCACAGAAGATCTTAAAATTCTGACCGAGGCCGCCCGCAAAGCTCATGCGGCGGCCACTCATGAAGAGTGTCTTCCTGACAACAAGTACGACACGACCGGCCTTGAGGCGTCTTATGTGGCGCAGGGACAAGCCAATCGTGCTCAGGAAATCCGTCACGCCCTGGAGACATACAAGGCTCTGGTGGCTAAACCCTTTGACGAGGAGGCACCCATTCGTTTGACTGCTTTAGTCAGTCTCGAAGACGTGAATGGCAACGGCAGGAAAGTGTTTCTTGGTCCTGAAGCTGGTGGGTTGAAGCTCATTGATGGTGACGAGGAGTATATCGTTGTTACTCCTGAGTCGCCTTTGGGAAAAGCTCTGCTTGGGAGAGTCTGTGACGAGGAGGTGCGTGTTGGGCAAGGTAAGGGGCAAAAAACTTTCACCATTATTGATGTTTCTTAAATCCTTTTAGTCATTTGATAGTAATAGAGTAACGACCTGTTGCTCTTCTCTTGATAATTAAAAACCTGAAACCGCCGGTGTTGCCTTTCGCTTTCCGAAAGACAAAAGAGCAACAGATCTTAATCTGTTGCTCTCAATATGTCGTCCATTAAACCCTGGTGACCGGATCAGTAAACGAAGGGCTCCAATCGTACCTTGGGCAATAAACTCTCTGCACCGGTCAGGTAGGTGTCGACGCAGCGGGCGACCTCGCGTCCCTCGCTGATGGCCCAGACCACCAGACTCTGACCTCTACGACAGTCGCCGGCTGCAAAAACGCCATCGACCGAGCTCATGCGGGTGTTGGGATCGGTTTTGATGTTGGAACGCAAGTCCGTTTCGCAGCCGCACTGTTTAACCAACTCCGAGCGCGGCCCTAGATAACCCATCGCCAGGAGGACGAGGTCGCATTTCCAGATATGCTCACTCCCCTCGACCTTTTCTGGACGGCCATCGACCCATTTGACCTTGACGGTCTCGAGCCCGGTGACTGTTTTTCCCCTGCCAAGGAAGCGTGTGGTCATGATTTCATAAAAAACCTCACCACCCATAACTTGCATCTCCTCAACCGAAGTGCTGACACGCATGATGCGTGACCACTGTGGCCAAGGGTTGTCGGCGCTGCGTTGTTTCGGGGGCTGCTCGAGAAGCTCGAAGTTGACTACGCTGGTGGCTCCCTGGCGCATCGACGTGCCAATGCAGTCCGAACCGGTATCACCGCCACCTATGACAATAACTTTTTTTCCTTTGGCACTGATCGTCTGCTTTTTTTGGTGCAGGGCGGCAATATTACTGTCTCCCCAGTTGGCACGATTCTGCTGAGGTAAAAACTCCATTGCGAAGTGAATGCCCTCTAGGTCGCGGCCGTCGACGGGCAGATCCCGTGGCTCTTCTGCACCCGTGGCAATAACGACTGCATCGAATTCAGACTTGATCTCATCAAACTCCACATCCTTACCGACTTCACAGGAATAGCGGAATTCAAGCCCTTCCGCCTGCAAAAGGTCGATGCGACGCTGGACCTTTTCTTTGCGCAACTTGTAATGGGGGATGCCATACATCACCAGACCTCCGGCACGGTCTGTTTTTTCAATCACGGTCACGTTGTGGCCAGCACGATTCAGCTGTTGGGCACAGGCCAGACCGGCAGGGCCTGAGCCGATGATGGCAACGGTTTTGTCGCTGCGTCGGGAAGGTGGTTGAGGGACAATCCAGCCCTCTTCGAAGCCCTTGTCGACGATGGAGACCTCGTGCAGTTTGATCGTTACCGCAGGTTCGTTGATGCCGAGGACACAAGAGGTCTCACAGGGCGCAGGACAGACCCGGCCGGTAAACTCCGGAAAGTTGTTTGTGGCATGCAGGGCCTGAAGTGCCTGTTTCCACTGGCCACGGTAGACAAGGTCGTTCCACTCAGGAATCAGGTTGCCCAGAGGGCAGCCCGTCATGCAGAAAGGAACCCCGCAATCCATGCAACGAGAGGCCTGGGTCTTGACCTTTTCTTCTCTGGGGTAGTCATACTGCTCTTCATGATGCTGCAGGCGGGCGTTGACTGGTTGTAATGTCTTGTCACGCCGGCCGTGTTTGATAAATCCGCGTGGGTCACCCATGGGTGGCCTCCTTCTCTTTATTAGTCTTGCTCGCCCGTTCGGTCAGTACCCGGCGGTATTCACGGGGAAAGACGCGAACGAAACGCGGCAAAGAATCATTCCAGTTGGTGAGAATCTCAGCTGCACGAGGCGAGCCAGTCAGTTGGTGATGTTTGGTGATAATGTCCTGCAGCCATTGGGCATCCTCGTCCTCGTCCGACATCTGCTCGAGATCAATCATGGCCTGGTTGCAGCGGCGACGGAAACGATTGTCTTCATCCAGAACGTATGCAAAGCCCCCGGACATGCCCGCAGCGAAATTTCGTCCGGTACGACCCAGGCAGACCAGATGACCCCCCGTCATGTATTCACAGCCGTGATCCCCGGTGCCTTCGACAACTGCAGTGGCTCCAGAGTTGCGAACGCAGAAGCGCTCACCAGCTTTGCCGGCGAAGAAGACCTCGCCGCCAGTGGCACCATAGAGAACGGTGTTGCCAACGATCGAGTTTTCATGCCAGACGAAGGGGGCCCTGGGGTCGGGGTGGATGATGATCTGTCCACCGGCCATCCCTTTGCCGACGTAATCATTCGCTTCGCCGATCAACTCCAGGTCAATGCCTGGTGCCAGGAAGGCACCGAAACTCTGGCCTGCAATGCCGTTCAGCTTGATGTTGATGGTGCCTGCGGGGAGCCCTTCGCGGCCATGGAGCATGGCAACCTGACCCGAGAGCATGGTGCCGAAGGTCCGGTTGGAGTTGCGGATCGGCATCTCGATGGACACTTTCTCCTTGTGTTCCAACGCCGGTGCCGCGAGCTTGATCAACTGGTTGTCGAGTTGACCTTCCAGTCCATGTTCCTGTCCCTGAATGCGTCGGATGGCAACCTCGCTATCGACATCGGGCTTGGTGAGAATGCGCGAGAAATCAAGGCCCTGATTCTTCCAGTGTTTGATCGCATCGTCCATCTCCAGGTACTGCGTCTGACCGATCAGCTCGTCCAATGTTCGCATACCCAAATCGGCCATTAATTCACGGACCTCTTCGGCGAGGAAGGTGAAATAGTTGACCACGTGTTCTGGCTTGCCGGTGAATTTGGCGCGCAGGGCCTTGTCCTGGGTGGCAACACCAACCGGGCAGGTGTTGAGGTGGCATTTGCGCATCATAATGCAACCCACGGTTATCAGTGCCACGGTGGCAAAGGCATATTCCTCGGCGCCGAGCAGCGCCGCGATGATGACATCGCGACCGGTGCGCAGTTGACCATCGGTCTGCACGATAATACGGCCGCGCAAGTCATTGAGAACCAGCGTTTGCTGAGTTTCTGCCAGACCGATTTCCCAGGGGATGCCGGCATGCTTGATCGAAGAGCTTGGTGAGGCGCCGGTGCCGCCATCGTGGCCGGCAATGATGACGCGCTCAGCGTGGCCTTTACTGACCCCTGCTGCAACGGTGCCGACGCCGACTTCACTCACCAGTTTGACCGTGATGTCGGCTTTGGGGTTGCAGTTTTTAAGGTCGAAAATCAACTGTGCAAGATCTTCAATCGAGTAGATGTCATGATGCGGCGGCGGCGAAATCAGGGTGACGCCGGGAACGCTGAAGCGCAACTCTCCGATGTACTCGCTGACCTTGTGACCGGGCAGCTGCCCTCCCTCTCCGGGCTTGGCGCCCTGGGCGATCTTGATCTGCAGCTCGTCGGCGTTGACCAGGTAGTGGGGTGTGACACCGAAGCGTCCTGAAGCGACCTGCTTGATGGCGCTGCGGCGTGAATCGCCGTTGGCGTCCGGGGTGAAACGGCGAGGGTCTTCGCCGCCTTCTCCGGTGTTGGATTTGCCGCCGAGACGATTCATGGCGATGGCCAGTGTTTCGTGGGCCTCTTCAGAGATGGAGCCGAGGCTCATGGCTCCGGTACAGAAGCGCTTGATGATGGCGCTGATAGGTTCGACTTCTTCAAGGGGTATCGATGGCTTCAGATTCTTGAACTTGAAGAGGCCACGCAGCGTGCATATTTGCTCGCTCTGATTGTCGACCAGGTTAGAATAACGACTGAAGTCGTCGCGATTTCCGGAGCGCACGGCATGCTGCAGCAGAGCGATAACCTCCGGATTCATGAGGTGGGCTTCCCCCTCACGGCGCCAGGAGTATTCTGAGCCTCGTTCCAGGCCACGGTTGGGGTCCACCTGCTCGGCGTAGGCATTGCGATGGCGTATCAAGCTCTCTGTTGCGATCTCATTCAGTCCGGCGCCACCGATGCGACTGGCGGTGCCTGGAAAGTATTTGCTGATGAAATCCTGGTCCAGACCGACAACTTCGAAGATCTGTGCGCTGCAGTAACTCTGCAGGGTGCTGATTCCCATCTTTGAGAAGACTTTGAGCAGGCCCTTGCCGACCGCCTTGATGTAGTTCTTGATGTAGTGATAGACGATGTCGGTTTCTTCGTCAGCATGTTTGTTGCCATCCTGGCCTGGCAGCATCCCCAGAAGGACCATATCTTGAAGAGTCTGAAAGGCGAGGTAGGGATTGACCGCTGTAGCACCATAGCCAAGCAGTAGGGCAAAATGATGGACTTCACGGGCCTCGCCAGTTTCTACGACGAGTGAGCATTGACTGCGCTTGCCGACCCGGATCAGGTGGTGATGGATCCCGGAAAGTGCCAGAAGTGCAGGAATCGGTGCTTTGTCAGCGCTGACACCACGGTCAGAGAGCACCAGAATGGTGCGACCGGCATCGATCGCCTCCTCGGCTTCGACGAAAAGTTCCTGCAGGCGTTGCTCAAGGGCCCCGGATCCCTGCTCCGAGGAGAAGCGAGTGTTCAGTGTCGTGCCACGGAAACCGTCAATGTCGCTATGGCGTAATTGCTCAAGCACATCGTTGGTAATAACCGGGTGGTCGAGTTCGAGCATCCGACAGTGCTCCGGCCCAGGCATGAGGATATTGCGTGCCGGTCCCAGGTACTGCACCAGGCTCATGACCACTTCTTCACGCAGGGGATCAATCGGAGGGTTGGTTATCTGGGCGAAGAGCTGAGAAAAGTACCAGTAGAGAAGTTTGCTTTGCTTAGACAGAACTGCAACCGGAGTGTCGGTACCCATCGAGCTAACTGGCTCCTGACCGTTGATGGCCATTGGCGCCATGATCTCACGCATCTCTTCCAGGGTGTAGCCAAAGCTCGCCTGTCTGCGCTTAAATTCATCGCGCCGGGGGAGTCGTCTGGGTGCCGGTGTAGGCAGGTCATCGAGAGAGATTAATTGGTCGCGGACCCACGAAGCATAAGGCTGTTCTGCAGCAAGGTCGCCTTTGATTTCGTGGTCTTCCTTGAAAACTCCTGTTTCAACGTCGATCAGGATCATCTTGCCCGGGGCCAGACGTTCTTTACGAAGGATCTTTTCCGGGGCAATCTCCAGGACACCGGCTTCCGAAGCATAAATAATCTCGTCATCGCTGGTGACCCAGTAGCGGGCCGGGCGCAGCCCGTTGCGATCGAGGATGGCAACGACCTGTCGGCCGTCGCAGGCCACAATGTTGGCCGGGCCGTCCCAGGGCTCCATCATGGTTGCATGGTATTCGAAGAAGCCTTTCACCTCCTTGCGCAGGTGAGCCTTGGAGACCCATGCCTCTGGGACCAGCATCGCAAGAGAGTGGGCCAGACTTCGGCCGGTTACCAAAAGGAGCTCGAGGGCATTGTCGAGACAGGCGGTGTCAGAACTTCCTTCGATAATGATCGGATCCAGATCCTTAACCGCATCTCCCAGTTGGGAATGCTCAAACAGCGCAGTTCGGGCGCGCATACGGTTGATGTTGCCACGCAGGGTGTTGATCTCGCCGTTGTGAGCTGCATAGCGAAAGGGTTGGGCCAGGTCCCAGGTCGGGAAGGTGTTGGTGCTGTAGCGCTGATGAACAAAGGCAATGGCGCTGACGAGACGTTCATCCGCCAGCTCCGGAAAGAAGGTGTCCAGCTGCTCTGAGAGCAGCATGCCTTTATAAAGGACGGTGCGACTGGAGAGAGAGCAAATGTAGAAGAGTTCAGCGCCGGCAAGTGTCTCGTTGCGGATAGTATTCTCGGCGCGCTTGCGCGCCAGGTAAAGCATCAGTTCGAAGCGTGGCAGATCGACGTCACCCCGTCCAACAAAGATTTGCATGACCTTAGGCTCTACAGAGCGGGCGTTGCGGCCGATGGTTTTGCCATCGGTCTGGATGTCACGCCAGCCAAGGACGCAGCACCCGACTCGTTCCAGCTCTTGGTTCAACACCTCGATGCACGTTTCGCGGCGAGCTTTGTCTTGAGGCAGGAATACGATGCCGGCACTGAAATTACCAGTCTCTGGCAGCTCGAAATCACAGACCTCGCGGTAGTAGGCCTCAGGGGTCTGGATCATCAAGCCAGCGCCGTCACCATCCAGAGGGTCGGCACCCACGGCACCACGATGGGTCAGGTTGCAAAGTATTTCAATGCCACGCTTGACGATAGAGTGGCTTTTGCGGCCTTTGATGTTAGCGATAAAACCGACACCGCAATTATCGTGTTCGTTGGCTGGATCGTAAAGGCCTTGTGCGGGCGGCATCCCTATATGGTTTGTCATGGTTGGTCCTCGGCTATTGGGGAACGGAAGCATGGGCTTCTGTTTCTACTTAGAATTTTGCCCTCCTGTACAGGAGACCGGAGTGAGCATAATCAGAAAATATGACGTGGACAGCAGATTTTGTCAATACACATGAGTGTATCAGTCATGCAGCTCTCCACAAGACTAAAGCCCCACACCAGATGAGTGCGGGGCTTTAGTACTTTGATGGTCGGTCAAAAAGGGACTTTGATTGTCTTGTTGAGAATTATTTGCCCCATTTTTCTCTGATCCGTTGTACCGCCGTTTCTACATTGGCTCGATCACCAAAAGCCGAGAGGCGGAAGTAGCCTTCACCGGAAGGGCCGAAACCGCTGCCGGGGGTGCCGACCACATGACACTCGTTCAGGAGTTTGTCGAAGAAGTCCCAGCTGGTCATGCCTTCAGGGGTTTCCAGCCAGATGTAGGGAGCATTGACGCCACCGAAGCAGGTGATGCCGGCGTCGGTAAGGCCTTCGCGAATAATCCGGGCATTCTCCATGTAGTAGTCGATGGTTTCCTTGACCTGTGCCCAGCCTTCATCAGAATAAACAGCTGCAGCGGCTTTCTGCACTGGATAAGAGACGCCGTTGAACTTGGTGGTCTGGCGACGATTCCAGAGCTTGTTGAAACTGTATTTGGCTCCATCAGCGGTGGTGCCCATCAACTCTTCTGGAACAACCACAAGACCGCAACGCACACCGGTGAAACCTGCTGTCTTGGAGAAGGAGCGGAACTCGATGGCACATTCGCGGGCACCTTCGACCTCATAGATCGAATGAGGAATCTCCGCTTCCGTAATGAAGGCCTCGTAGGCGGCATCAAAGAGGATAACAGCGTCGTTGACCAGGGCGTAATCGACCCATTTTTTCAGGTCCGCCTTGGTTGCCACCGCACCGGTTGGGTTGTTCGGGTAGCAGAGGTAAATGACGTCGACCTTTTCGTTCGGGATCGACGGGGTGAAGTTGTTGGCACCGGTGCAAGGCATGTAGTGGATGCCTTCATAGTAGCCCTTGTCGTCTGCCTGGCCCGTGCGGCCGACCATGACATTGGTGTCGTTATAGACGGGGTACACCGGGTCGCAGATCGCGACCTTGTTGCCAAGGTCAAAGATGTCGAGAATGTTGGCACAGTCGCACTTGGAACCATCAGAGATAAAGACCTCAGAGGTTTTCAAGTCAACGCCAAGCTGTTTGTAAGCTTTGTCGATGATAATCCGGGAGAGCCAGTCATAGCCTTGTTCAGGGCCGTAGCCGTGGAATGTTTCGCCTTTGGCCATGTCATCGACACCTTCGTGGAAGGCTTTAAGAACGGCCGGTGCCAGCGGTAGGGTGACATCGCCGATGCCGAGACGAATAACCTGAGCGTCGGTGTTGGCGTCAGTGAAAGCTTTAACGCGACGGCCGATTTCAGGGAAGAGGTAGCCTGCTTGTAATTTTAAATACGAATCGTTAATTCTTGCCATTTTAAAACTCCTTCAAAAATGATTACCACGAAGATCACGAAGCACACGAACAAAAGGCCCTGCGGCTTTCCCTTCGTGATCTTCGTGGTTTATTTCTATTTCAATCCAAGGACATCCTGCATATCGTAGAGCCCGACTGGTTTTTCTGCCAGCCAACCGGCTGCGCGAACGGCGCCACGGGCGAACATGTCGCGGCTCATGGCGCGATGGGTCAGTTCAATGCGTTCGCCCATGCCGATGAAGTAGACCGTGTGCTCGCCGACGATATCGCCGCCGCGCACGGTCTGCATGCCGATCTCATCCTGGCTGCGCTCACCGCACATGCCTTCTCGATGATAGTTGGCGACTTCGTCGTAATTACGATCGAGAGCATCGGCAACGATTTCGCCCATGCGCACGGCTGTTCCCGAGGGAGAGTCTTTCTTCCTGTTGTGGTGCAACTCGACGATCTCGACATCGAAGCCTTCGCCGAGGGTCTCGGCCATATCCTTGAGAAGCTTGAAACAGACGTTGACACCGACGCTCATGTTCGGTGCGAAGACCACAGGTGAGGATTGGGCTGCCCGCTTAATAATTTCGCGTTGCTCCGGGTTCAGGCCGGTTGTGCCGACCACTATGGCTTTGCCGAGTCTTGCGCAGACTTCGGCGTTACCGATAGTTACTTCCGGCCAGGTAAAGTCGATGAGGACGTCAGCGCTGGCAAGGGCCTGTTCAAGGGAGTCGGTAATTGCGACACCGAGATCACCGCAACCGGCAACATAGCCGGCATCATCTCCGAGCCTGGCATGTCCAGCCATTTCGATCGCACCGGCGACTTCCAATCCCTCTGCTTCGGTAATCAGGGTAATGATACGGCCGCCCATACGCCCGGCGGCCCCAGTTACAGCAACTTTGATCATTTTTTAACCTCAATAATAGACCACGAAAGACACGAAGAACACAGAGATGACAATGGCTCTTTCCTTCGCGCTCTTCGTGATCTCTGTGGTTCAATCAGATAATGGCATATTTTTTCAAAACGGTTTTTAACTTCTCAAGGGTTTCATCACTCATGTCGACCAGGGGCAGTCGGACGTTCGCCTGCAATTTGCCCATCAGTTCCAGAGTCTTTTTGACCGGAACCGGGTTTGACTCGATAAACATGGCATTGTGAAAGTCCAACATTTCGAGATGCAGCTTGCGAGCCATCATGTAGTCGGCGTTCAGGACCGCTTCGACCATGTCCTTGACCTGCTTTGGAATGGCATTGGCGGAGACGGAAATAACACCCTTGGCGCCGCAGCACATCATCGGGAAGGTGAGAAAGTCGTCACCGGAGATGACGTCGATCTTTTCACCGGCTTTCGCCAAAATCTCGGAGACCTGGGTCAGGCTGCCGGAGGCTTCCTTGATCGCAACGATGTTGTCGAATTCAGCCAGGCGGACAGTTGTCGAAGAGGTCATGTTAACGCCGGTACGACCCGGGACATTGTAGAGAATCTGGGGTAAGGCAACCTCTTCGGCAAGCAACTTGTAATGCTGAAAGATACCTTCCTGGGAAGGTTTGTTGTAATAGGGGCAGACCAGCAGGAGACCATCGGCGCCCATGTCCTTGGCCTTGTTAGAGAGATGGATGGCTTCGGCCGTGTTGTTGGCACCTGTGCCGGCGATAACAGGAACACGCTTGTTGACCTGGTCGAGACAAACCTTGATGACATATTCGTGCTCGTCAACATCGAGGGTCGCTGATTCTCCTGTTGTGCCGCAGGGCACGATAACGTCAGTGCCGTTTTCGATCTGGAAGTCGATCAGCTGACGATAGGTCTCCTCGGCAAATTGCCCCTGGTTATCAAAAGGGGTGACGATCGCTACCATGGCTCCACTGAACATGATTCTCTCCTTAAAGGGCGAAGACGACCGGATCTCATTGTCCGAACGTTCTCTGGTGCTGTATGAATTTCCTGAAATCAAGTCACTGATGCACTTAGGTAACATAGCAGTAGACTCTTGTAAAGCCCGTATCTAGGCCCTCACTGAGGGGTAATCAGCACACCAGGGCTGGCCATACTTTCAAGCTGTTGAGTGCCGGTGCTTACGAGTGCGCTGACGCGATATTCATAGGCCCGTCCGTTATCGAGGCCGCGATCAAGCAGTTGGGTCTCCTGCAAGGGCTTGACGTTGACAGGAACAATCGGAAATGGCCGTTTGGCCTGTCTCCGATACAGGTTGTAACCGAGCAGCTCTAACCCTTCCGGCAGAGTGGGTGCGTTCCATTGCAATGCAATCTGACCGTCACCAGATTCCGCTTTCAAACCGCTGGGTGCGGGTGGTGATTGCCGGACTTCAAGATGAATTGTAGCGAACGGCGCTTCTATATTGCCAAGGGTGACAGGGACAATGGCGTACCTGTAGCCGGTGCCCTCGCGAATGTTGAAGTCACGCCAGTAAATCCGGTCGCCGATTCTTTGGCCTGGTGCCGGATCCTTGATTGAAAGTTCGGCGACTTCCTCTTCCGGGGTGCGGCAGGTAGGGCAGTCTTCGGTGGCATTGTAGGTCAGGCGTTTGATGATAAAGCCGGTCAAGTCTTCTGCACTCCCATCATGATTGTCGGAAGGGATTTTCCAGCCGAGGACGAAAAGGTTGCCCTGCTGTTGCAGCGTGACATCGGTCGGAGCTTTCAACTGTATGGCAATTTTCGGCCGGACCGGGCCTTTTTTACCGCAGGCAGAGAGCGACACAACCAGCGAAAAACTGATGGTGACGAGGAGCGCAGCTCGCAGGATTGAGGTCACGGGGAAAGCAAACAAACGCAAAAATCTCATATTTAGCCTTCCTTGAGGGCCTGGCGGGCGAGGCCAAGTTCTTTTTCGACCGCTGAGCGGGCTGTTCCGCCGGTCGCTGTGCGGGCATTCACAGAAGCTTCAAGGGTGACGTAATCGAAAATGTCGGATTCGATGTCGCCGGAGAATTGCTGGAACTCGGCAAGAGTCAAATCGGGAATATCCTTTGCGTTCTCAACACAGTAACGCACGGTTTTGCCAACGACTTCGTGGGCGTTACGGAAGGGCAGGCCCTTGCGTACCAGGTAATCGGCAATGTCGGTGGCGGTTGAGAAGCCGCGTGCGGCAGCAATCCTCATCTGCTCCGACTTGATGCTCATCTCGGCGATCATCTCGGCGAAGACCTTGAGTGAACCACGGACTGTGTCGATGGTGTCGAAGAGAGGCTCTTTGTCTTCCTGCATATCCTTGTTATAAGCCAGGGGCAGGGATTTCATAAGCGTTAGTAAACTGATCGAGTTGCCATAAACCCGGCCGGTTTTACCCCGCACCAGTTCTGGGACATCGGGGTTTTTCTTCTGCGGCATGATCGAGCTGCCGGTGCAGAAGCCATCGGAGAGATCGATGAAGGCAAAATCGGCGCTCGACCAGAGGATCAGTTCCTCGGAGAGCCTCGAGAGATGCATCATCATGATCGAGGCGAAGCTGCAGAACTCGAGCGCGAAGTCACGATCGGAGACGGTATCGAGGCTGTTGCGTGTGACACCGGCAAAACCGAGTTGCTCGGCCACCCATTCCCGGTCAATCGGGAAGGTTGTTCCCGCAAGGGCTCCGGCACCCAGAGGCATCAGGTTGAGGCGACTGCGCAAGTCATGCAGACGACCGGTATCCCGCGCCAGCATCTCCACGTAAGCGAGCATGTGATGGGCAAAGAGAACCGGCTGTGCGGTTTGCAGGTGCGTGTAGCCCGGCATGATGACATCGAGGTTTGCCTCGGCCTGGTCAAGCAGGGCCGTTTGCAACTTCTTAAGGGCTGCGGAGATGGCATCAACTTCATCGCGCAGGTAGAGGCGCACGTCGAGTGCGACCTGGTCGTTTCTTGAGCGTGCGGTGTGCAGCTTGCCACCGACCGAACCAATCTTTTCAATCAGGCGTGCTTCGATATTCATGTGAATATCTTCGCGGGCGACAGAGAAGGTAAAGTTGCCGGATTCAATCTCAAGCAGGATTTCATTAAGGCCCGCAACGATCGTTTCGGCCTCGCCATCGGTAATGATCTGCTGCCGGGCGAGCATTCTGGCATGAGTGACAGAACCGAGGATGTCGTAGCGGTAAAGGCGTTGGTCAAAATTGATCGAAGCTGTGAATTCTTCGACAAAGGCATCGGTTGGTTGTGTGAATCGTCCGGCCCAGAGTTTGTCACTCATGTTTTTCCCTTTAGTAAGGCAGTCTTGAACTCTTTTACGCTCAAGGTTGTTGGTCAATAATTCCAGCCAGATTGCGGTTTGTCAGTTCATCGTCCGGATTCCCCGGATCCTGCAGTACGCCAGGGTAAATCTGGGCCAGAATATGGCGTGTGCCGGGGGTCATGTCATATTTAGCAAGTCGTTCCGCAGAAACCCAGTCCGCCTCGGTGACTTCCTGATTATTCGGTACCAGTTCAACCGTCAATGGGTGTGCCCGGTAATAGAGAATCACGTAGTGATCGTTGTTGTCACCGATGGCAAGGTGTTCGTAAACATCGAGCAGTCCGTCGATATGAACTTCGAGACCGACCTCTTCACGAACCTCACGGTGCAGTGCTTCTGCTAAAGGTTCACCGTGATCGACCTTGCCTCCCGGCATGACCCACTGACCGCAAAAAGGCTCAATGCAGCGCCGGGTCAAAAGGACTCGTTTCTGGTCGTCGATAATGCAGGCGACGATAGAGGTTTTGATCGACTGTTTTTTGAAGTCCATTTTGGTTCAGGGCGCAGGGCTAAGGGTTAAGGGAAAACCCTGTGCCCTTAGCCTCGACCCCTTATCCTGTTTTTATTTCTTCACTTCTCTCTGCATCGCTGCAATTCTCAGACGTAGCGCGTTCAGCTTGATAAACCCTTCGGCGTCTGCCTGGTTGTATACTTCATCGGCCTCAAAGGTGGCGAAGTCGACATTGAAAAGGCTGTTGGTGTCGGAATCACGGCCAACCACGCGGCAGTGACCTTTGTAGAGCTTGACGCGTGCCTTACCGTTGACCGTCTGCTGGGTCTGGTCAATCATCGCCTGCAGCGCAATGCGCTCCGGAGCGAACCAGAAGCCGTTGTAGACCATCGTGGCGTAGCGGGAGATTATAGAATCACGCAGGTGCATGACCTCGCGGTCCATGGTGATTGATTCCACGGCGCGGTGAGCCTCTTCGAGAATGGTGCCGCCGGGCGTCTCGTAGACCCCGCGGCTCTTCATGCCGACGAAGCGATTCTCCATCAGATCGACGCGGCCGATACCGTGCTTGCCGCCCAGTTCATTGAGCTTGGCAAGCAGTTTGGCCGGGGAGAGCCGTTCGCCGTTAACGGCAACGGCATCACCTTTCTCAAAATCAATTTCAACATATTCCGCTTGGTCGGGAGCCTCTTCTGGTGCGACGCTGAGCACGTACATGTGCTCAGGTGCTTCGGCCCAGGGGTCTTCAAGTATGTCGCCCTCGAAAGAAATGTGCAACAGGTTGCGGTCGCTGCTCCAGGGACTCTTTTTGCTGGTCGGTACCGGGATGCCATGCTTCTTGGCATACTCTTCCAATGCCGTACGGCTGTTTAAATCCCACTCGCGCCAGGGGGCGATGACCGTAACAGAAGGATCAAAGTGATAATAGGCGAGCTCGAAACGAACCTGGTCGTTGCCCTTGCCGGTGGCGCCATGAGAGACGGCGTCAGCACCTTCGCTGGCGGCGATTTCCATCTGTGCTTTGGAGATCAACGGCCGGGCGATCGAGGTGCCGAGGAAGTAACGTCCTTCGTAAATGGCGTTGGCGCGGAACATGGGGAAAACGAAATCGCGGACGAATTCTTCACGCAGGTCGAGGATGTGGCAGGCGCTTGCGCCGGTATCCTTGGCTTTCTGCGGGATGCCGTCGAGTTCTTCACCCTGGCCGAGGTCTGCCGAAAAGGCGATGACTTCACAACCATATTCTTCAATCAGCCACTTCAGGATGATCGAGGTATCAAGACCTCCGGAGTAGGCGAGGACTGCTTTTTTGATTTGTGGCTTAGACATTGAAATGTGCTCCTTTTGATTATGAATGGTTCAGGGTAAAGGGCTCAGGGTAAAGGGGTAAGTTTTGATCTGCTTCTTTTGACCCTGATCCCTTCACCTTTATCCTAAAGCTTTATAACGTAAGTATCGGCGATCTTGTCATGCAAACCCTGCTTGCGGTTGTCAAAGGCGACCATGAGATAGCCGATGCCGAGCAGAATGCTGGAAATAAACTTTCCAAGGACTTCGCGTAGGGCAGCGCGACCGTAGTTGATCGGGCTGCCGTCGGTGCGGATAACCTTGATGCGCAGCACCATCTTGCCAGGGGTCTGGCCGCAGTATCCGGTGAAGAAGACCGCATAGCTTATACTGAGTACAGCTCCGAAAAGCCAGATGATGGTGTTGATGGCGGGGTCTCCCTCGGTGGCAATCCCCAGCATGCCGATGGTCAGGTTGATCAGTAAACTGAGTGCCGTTTGCACCGTGATCAGTAGAACCGAGTCGAGCAGGTAAGCCAGAACCCGGACCCAGAAGCCTGCATAGCTTTGCTCGTTTAGCGGGCTCGCTGTGGCGATGATGGTTGCGCCGCACTGTACGCATCGAGCCGCAGGCGGTTGTACCGTGCCGCAGGCGTTACAGATAATCCTGCGCCCCTGGTAGCCTCCTGCTTGAGATGACAGAGAATCCTTTTGCGGAGTAGCTGTATTGGCTGAAGCCTCTCCTTTTTCGAGTTTCTTGTCAAAAGTGAAACGCTTTTTGCACTTGGGGCAACTCACCTTAACGGGGCGGTCCGGAACTTGAGCAGGATCAACGGTTTTGGAAAAATTACAATGTGGACAGATAATATTCATTATGTCTCTATGCGGAAAATTTATCTCTTGTCATGCTGTTCGCCAGGTGTCTCCGGTTTTTAGCCCATCAATGTTGCCATAATGGCTTTTTGCACATGCAACCGATTCTCGGCTTCGTCGTAGATGATGGCGTGGCGGCTCTCCATGACCTCATCAGTAATCTCTTCCTCACGGTGTGCAGGCAGGCAGTGCATAACGACACAGTCGGGATCAGCCAGGTTAACCAGGTCCATGTTGATCTGGTAGCCGGCAAAGGCTTTGGCACGCTCCAGCTGTTCTTCTTCCTGGCCCATGCTGGCCCAGACGTCGGTGTTGAGGACCTGCGCACCTTGTGCGGCTTCGCGTGGGTCCTTCGTATAGAAAATTGTTGCCCCGGCATCGGCCGCTCGCTTGCAGACTGCAGTGTCGGGCTCATAGCCGGCCGGAGTGGCAACGCGCAGTTCAAAGCCGAATACGGCAGCGGCGTTGATCCAGCTGTTCGCCATGTTGTTGCCGTCACCGATCCAGCAGTAGGTCAGATCACGATAGTTCTCTCTGTGTTCGCTGACAGTAAAGAGGTCTGCCATAATTTGACAAGGATGGTAGCTGTCGGTCAGGCCGTTGATAACCGGAACAGAACTATGCTTGGCAAATTCCTCGACGGCCTGTTGCGAGTAAGTCCTGATCATGACGCCATCGACATAGCGGGCCATGCAACGGGCGGTGTCCTTGATCGGCTCGCCGCGGCCCATCTGGGTGTTGCCTGAAGCCAGAAACAGGGCGTGTCCACCGAGGTGGAACATGCCTGCCTCGAAGGAGACCCGGGTTCTTGTCGAACTTTTCTCGAAGAGCATACCAAGGGTTTTGCCGGCCAAGAGGTGGTGAGGCGTGCCCGCTTTTTGCTTTGATTTAAGTTCACTGGTCAGCGTGAAGATCGTTTCCAGTTCTTCAAGGCTCCAGTCGCTGAGACAGAGAAAGTCTTTATTCACAGTCATGACTCCTTCATGGTTTTATTTGTTTTTCAGCCGGCCGTTGCCAGCACTTCGTCAAGTATCGTCATGGCCTCGTCAATCTCTGCTTGGTTGACGATTAGTGGCGGTACGAATCGCAAGACGTTGCCGACGGTGCAATTCATCAACAGGCCGCGCTCCATGGCCTTAATGACCAGGGGGCCGCCTTCTATGGCGAGCTCCACGCCGATGATCAGGCCGAGGCCACGGATCTCCTTGATAAAAGAATACTTGCCTTTTAATTGCTCGAGTTTTTCGGCCAGGTACGCGCCCATTGCCCGGCAGTTGTCGAGCAGGGTTTTCTCGTTGATGGTCTGCATAGCCGCCAGCGCTGCGGCGCAGACCAGCGGATTGCCACCAAAGGTGGAGCCGTGAGTCCCGGGCCCGAGACTTGCCGACAGCCCTTCCGTAGTCAGGAGCGCGCCGATCGGCGGCCCACCGGCCAAGGCTTTGGCCAGGGTCATGACGTCGGGGAGAACCTCGTCCTGCTCATAAGCCCAGAGGGTGCCGGTTCTTCCGCAGCCGACCTGAACCTCATCAAAGATCAGTAAAAGGTCGAATTCGTCACAGAGCTCGCGGATAGCTTTGAGGTAACCAGACGGCGCGACGTTGACGCCTCCCTCACCCTGAAGGGGTTCGAGCATAATGGCGCAGGACTGTGGTGTGATCGCCTGGCGCATGGCTTCCACGTCACCAAAGGGGACGTGTTTAAAACCCTCAAGCATCGGTTTGAAACCTGCCTTGACCTTCTCCTGGCCGGTAGCGCTGATGGCACCGATCGTGCGGCCGTGAAAAGAGGCCAGGGCGGTAATCACCTCGAAGCGGTCTGCACCGTGTTTCTCGTTGCTGTGCTTGCGTGCCAGCTTCATGGCCGCTTCATTGGCTTCCGCTCCAGAGTTGCAGAAGAAGACCCGCTCGGCAAAGGAGTGCTCACAGAGCCACTCTGCCAACTCAACCTGTTGAGGGATATGATAGAAGTTTGAGCAATGCAGCAGACGTCCTGCTTGCTCGCGCAGGGCCTCTACCACCTTGGGGTGGCAATGGCCAAGATTGTTAACGGCCACTCCGGCGAGAAAGTCGAGATATACTTTGCCATCAACATCCCACAATCGGCAACCTTCGCCGCGCTCTGCGACGATCGGGTAGCGACCATAGGTTTTCATGACATGTTTGTCTGCTCTGTTAATCCACTCTGACGAACTGCTCATTGTTGCTTTCCATATAAGTAAATGATCATTATCGTTACAGCTAACAGCTAACAGCTAACAGCTTGCAGCTTGCAGCTTGCAGCTTGCAGCTTGCAGCTTGCAGCTTGCTTCACTTGAACTTTGCGACCGCAGTGCCGACACCCTGATCGGTAAAGATCTCGAGCAGGCAGGCGTGTTCCATCCGGCCATCAATGATGTGGCTCTTCATAACACCATCGGCGATAGCGTCAAGGCAGCAGGTGACTTTCGGAATCATGCCGCCGGCAATGGTACCATCATCAATCAGCCCCTTTACATCGCTGATGTCGATGGTGTTCAAAAGATTGCCGTCCTTGTCCTTGACCCCTTCAACGTCTGTCAGCAGGATCAGCTTTTCGGCCTTTAAGGCGCCGGCAATTTTGCCCGCGACCAGGTCGGCGTTAATGTTGTAGGTCAAGCCCTCATCGTCTACTCCAACCGGCGCGATCACCGGAATAAAGTTGGCCTCCTCAAGCGCCGAGATGACCTCGGGATTGATCTTAGCGACTTCTCCGACCATGCCGATATCGATGATCTCAGGGGTCAGGGTGTCGGGATTGATCGCTTTCAGTTCCAGCTTGCGAGCCGTGAGCAGTTTACCGTCTTTGCCCGTCAGGCCAACGGCCTTGCCGCCCTGCTTGTTGATGTTGGCGACGATCTCTTTGTTGACCTTGCCACCCAGAACCATCTCGACGACGTCCATGGTGCGGGCGTCGGTGACCCGCATGCCCTGTTCAAAGCGGGTTGCAATGCCCATGGCCTCAAGAACTTTTCCTATCTGCGGCCCACCTCCGTGGACAACCACCGGGTTCAGGCCGATGTACTTCATCAGGATAATGTCACGGGCGAAGCCTACTTTAAGACTCTCCTCAACCATGGCGTTGCCACCGTACTTGATGACGATGGTTTTGCCATTGAACTCCCGAATCCAGGGCAGGGCTTCGACCAGGACATTTGCTTTATTAATCAGTTCTTGCATCATCTGCCAAACTCCAGATTACAGGATGTACCGTGAAAGATCTTCATTGTCGGCAATATCAGAGAGGCGCTCACGAACAAAGGCATCGTCGATGGACAGGCCTTTGTCCTGAAGTTCCGGGGCGTTGAAAGACAGTTCCTCGAGCAGCTTTTCCATAATGGTGTGCAAGCGGCGAGCGCCGATATTTTCTGTTCGTTCGTTGACCCTGGCCGCGGTTTTGGCAATCTCCGCGATCGCCTCTTTGCTGAACTTCAGATGAATACCTTCGGTCTCCATGAGCGCCTGGTACTGGCGGATAAGGGCGTTGTTCGGTTCAGTCAAAATTCTTACGAAGTCAGCCTCTTCGAGGCTGTCGAGCTCAACCCGGATCGGGAAACGCCCCTGCAACTCGGGAATCAGATCCGAAGGTTTGGCAACATGGAACGCGCCGGCCGCAATAAAGAGGATGTGGTCTGTCTTGACCGGACCATACTTGGTGTTGACCGCGCTGCCTTCAACGATCGGCAGGATGTCGCGTTGTACACCTTCGCGGGAGACTTCCGGGCCATGACCGCCTTCACGACTGGCAATCTTGTCAATTTCGTCGATAAAGATGATGCCGTTCTGTTCGGTTCGCTCCTTGGCCAAGGTTTGGACCTTGTCCATGTCGACGAGCTTTTCGGCTTCCATCTCAACCAGCATCTCGCGGGCTTCCGAGACCTTCACCTTGCGGTTCTTGGTCTTCTTCGGAAAAATGTTGCCAAACATCTCCTTGATGTTGATGCCCATGTCTTCGGAGCCCTGAGGGCCGAAGACCTGCATGTTCGGCATCTGGGAGTCCTGTGTTTCGATCTCGACCATGCGCTCGTTGAGTTCGCCCATACGCAACAAGCGGCGCAGCTTGTCACGCGTTGTGCTGCTACCGTCTTTGGCCTCTTCAAGGTTCTTTTCGCCCGGCAGGAGGAGATCGAGTAAGCGTTCCTCAGCGAGATCTTCAGCTTTAAGCCTCTGGCTCCTGGCTTCTTCGGTCTTGACCATGAGGATCGCCAGTTCAACGAGATCGCGAACCATACTCTCGACATCCCGGCCGACATAGCCGACTTCGGTGAATTTGCTGGCCTCAACCTTGACGAACGGAGCCTGCGCCAGGCGTGCCAGGCGTCTGGCGATCTCGGTTTTGCCCACCCCTGTCGGGCCGATCATGATGATGTTCTTCGGGGCAATCTCATCGCGCAGATCCGGTGCAACCTGCTGACGGCGCCAGCGGTTGCGCAAGGCGACCGCGACCGCGCGTTTAGCGTTGTTCTGGCCGACGATATAGCGATCCAGTTCGGAAACGATTTCACGTGGAGTAAAGTTGTTCACGTCAGGGTCTCCACGATAATCTGATCGTTGGTGTAAACACAGATGTCGGCAGCAATCTTCAGCGATTCTTCAGCAACCTGGGCCATGGATAACTCTGTATGGCAGGTTAAGGCACGGGCCGCGGCCTGTGCAAAGGTGCCCCCTGAACCAATCGCGGCGATGCCGTGTTCCGGTTCGATGACATCACCAACACCTGAGAGGACCAGGGTTGTTTCACGGTCCGCGACAATCAGCAAGGCTTCAAGGTGCCGAAGAATCCGGTCTTTGCGCCAGTCCTTGGCCAGCTCAACGGCTGCTCGCTGCAAGTTGCCGCGGTATTCCTGGAGCTTCACCTCAAACTTTTCGAAGAGGGTGAAGGCATCAGCCGTACTGCCCGCAAATCCGGCAATCACCTGGTCATCGTACATGCGTCTCAGCTTCCTTGCGGTGTGTTTCATGACGGTGTTGCCGAGGCTGACCTGACCATCTCCGGCCATCGCCACCTCGCTTCCCCGTCTCACGCAAAGAATGGTTGTTCCTCTGAACATTTTAAACCCCTTGAAGGAACTTGCTGTAAATTGGTGAAAAATATTGAAAATATAACATAAGTCTGCGAACAGACAAAGCAAAATGCCTGTAGCCAAGCAAGATGTCAAGATGGAAATGGCAGACAAAAAAAGGTCAAAGAAAAGATTCGGGATGAAGTTGTAGAAGACTCAATCTGAGACTTTGGGAGAAAGTTCCGGCAGGGTGGGGGGAGGTGTCCGACTTGTATCAGCTGTTTGCCAGTCCTGGAGGCTGCCGGACTAGCCATGACCGGGCTGCAAATCCGGCTGTTTGGTTCATCTATTGGCCCCTGTTCGGCCAATAGCTACGGCTACTAACCTCAAATGAGACACAATCTGTCCTCAAACTTCCGAATTTTCACTTCGGCCCGTATAGTCCGGCAGCCTCCTGGGCAGCTGGATTGTGACGGCTGTTCCTTTCCCTGGAGCTGTGTCCAGATGAATTGTGCCACCATGATCACGGATAAATTTACGGGCGTAAAAGAGCCCCAGGCCAAAACCACGGACCTGGCCAGTGCGATGTGGGTCGACCTGATAAAACTTTTCGAAGATCTTGGCTTTTTCTTCCTTGGTAATGCCTGGCCCGTTATCGGTAATCGTCAGTGAGATGTCCTGCTCTGTAATCTCGCCCGTAAGCGTGATTTCACCTCCTGGCGGAGTGAACTTGATCGCGTTGTCCAAGAGGGCGTTAAGGGCAAAAGCAATACGCCGGCGATCGACTATAATGGCCGGCCAACTGCCGGCCAGCCTGCTCTGCAGGATCAAGCCCTTCTTCTCGAGCGCAGAGCGTTTTTCGGCCAACAGGCTCATGGCAATTTCTTTCAGATCTTCCGCTGCGGCCTTGCCCTCGTTGTCCTGGAGAATAATGTCACTGTAGTAGAGAAGATCCTTAATCAGGTAAGCCAGGTACTCCGATTCTTCCTGAATGGCTTTGAGTGCTTCAGTGAAACCGGCCTCTTCGGTGTCGACAGCTCCGCTGGCGAGGTTTTGAATGAAGAGGGATATGGAGGTCGTCGGGGTGCGCAGCTTGTGCGAGATGAGGCCAAGAAAATCAGATTTGATGCGATCGAGCTGTTTTAATTGCAATAACTCACGGCGCAGAGCTTTTTGCTCCAGGGCCTTGCTGATGGTGTTTTTGAGCTGGAGAAGATTGATCGGCTTCTGTATGAAGTCATCGGCGTGAGCCTTGAGGGCACGCAGGATTATGTCTTTGTCTGCATACCCGGTCATGACGATGACCAGCTGCGATGGGTCACGTTCCTTAACCTGTTGCAGCAGGTCGAGACCGTTCATGATCGGCATCATGATGTCGGCCAGGACCAGGTCGACCTCTTGCTGAACCAGAATCTTCAGTGCTGCCTGGCCATTATCGGCCTGAAGGATTCGATAGTCTTTGAGTGCCCTGGCGCAGAGATCGCGAATTATCTCTTCGTCGTCGACGATGAGAAGGGTCGGCTTCTCTAACTGCTGCATCAGTTGAGCTTCTTCGCGTGTTTCCAGGCGCATGGTGCCTCCGCTGTAAGCTCCTGCCTCAGGGGCTTGGCAATTGGGCCCTACTCAAGTTATACGTTTCGTACCAGCTCAGCCACCTTACTCAAGGCTGAGGCAAGCTTCTCCGGTTGACTGCCGCCGGCCTGGGCAAGGTCCGGTCGACCGCCACCGCGACCGCCGACTTCTTCTGCCAGGACAGCGACCAGCTTGCCGGCATGCAGCTTGTCCGTCAGGTCGGCGGTGACAGCAACCAGCAGGTTGACTTTGCCTTCGTGTGGGCAGCCGATAGCGACAACTCCGGAACCGAGTTTGTCTCGAAGCTTGTCTGCCATCTCCCGTAAACCCTTGCCGTCTGTTGAATCAACCTCAGCGGCCAGGAGTTTGATATCGCCAATCTCCACGACCTTGCTCATGATGTCGTCGGCCTGGCCCGCTTTCAGACGACTTTCCAGGGTCGCCAGCTCGCGTTCCAGCTCTTTCTGCCGTTCAACTATCTTGACCAGACGGGTTTCCAACTGCGGGCGATCACTTTTTACCAGTCCGGCCATGCGGCTCAGGCTATCATCCTGCTGCTGAATCAGGTCGAGGGCACGCGTTCCGGTAGCGGCTTCGATACGACGCACGCCGGAGGCGATACCTGCCTCCTGAATGATTTTGAAAAGGCCTATGTTGCCGGCTGCGGACGTGTGGGTGCCCCCGCAGAGCTCCATGCTGAAGTCACCCATATTGACGACTCGGACACGCTCACCGTATTTTTCGCCAAACAGAGCTGTTGCTCCATCTGCGATAGCCTCGTCTGCTGACATCTCCCGGGTCTCCACGGAACGGTTTTCACGGATGCGCCGGTTGACTTCGGTTTCGATGCGCTTAAGCTCATCATGAGAGATCGCAGTATAATGGCTGAAATCGAAACGCAGACGATCTGGCGCCACCAGTGAGCCCGCCTGCTTGACGTGGTCGCCAAGGACCTCGACCAGTACGGCGTGCAGGATGTGCGTCGCCGTGTGGTTCAACGCGGTGGCTTGACGGGCCGCGCTGTCAACAGTGAGCTGCACGTCTTGACCCATCTCCAGGGTTCCTTCGGTGACCTTGCCGACATGAACGATCAGTTCCGGCAGCGGTTTCCTGGTCTCGATAATGTCAACCTTGAGGCCGTCAGCACTGATGCTGCCAATGTCCCCTGCCTGGCCGCCTGATTCGCCATAGAAAGGTGTCGTTTCGGTAAGAATTTCGATCTGTTCTCCGACTCTGGCCTGGCTGACCTGCTCGCCATCGTGCAGAAGTGCGACAACCTTGCTGTTTGCCTGCATTTCATTGTAGCCGATAAAGTTCACATGATTGCCCTGCTCGATCAGCTCACGATAAATCGTACCAACCGCTTCTTCACCGGAACCTTTCCAGTGTTCACGGGCTTTCTTGCGCTGCTCTTCCATGCAGATTTCAAAGCCAGCCTCATCGATGCTGAAACCGTCGGCTTCAACGATATCGGCGGTCAGGTCGGAGGGGAAGCCGTAGGTGTCATAGAGTTTGAAAAGAACTTCGCCGGGGATGACGGTCGATTGTTTTTTACGCAAGATGTCAACCTGGTCATTGAGGATGCGCAGGCCATTATCGAGGGTCTGGATGAAGCGTTCCTCTTCCTTCTCGACAATCTTGGCGACAAAGCCCTTGCGCTCCGCTTCCTGCGGATAAGCCTCAGCCATGAAGTCGAGAACAAAAGTTGCTGTTTTGTAGAGAACCGGGTCGGCAAAGCCGAGCATTTTGGCGTGTCTCATGGCGCGGCGCATGATACGGCGTAACACGTAGCCGCGGCCTTCGTTGCTTGGCATGACGCCATCGGCGATCAGGTAAGCGGTGGCGCGACTGTGGTCGGCCATGACTCGCATGGAGACATCATCTTCGAGCTTGTCGCCGTAGGTTTTTCCGGACAGTTTTTCGATGTAGCCAATAATGTCGCGAAGCAGGTTGTTGTCGTAGTTTGACTGGACACCCTGCATAACCGTAGTGATTCTTTCCAGTCCCATGCCGGTGTCGACGGCAGGCTTTGGCAGTGGAATCAGCTCGCCGTCGGCCTGACGGTTAAACTGCATGAAGACGTTGTTCCAGATCTCCATGTAGCGGTCACAATCGCAGCCGACGGTGCAGTTAGGGGAGTCGCAGCCGACTTCCGGACCGTTGTCATAAAAAATTTCCGAACAGGGGCCACAGGGGCCAGTGTCGCCCATCGACCAGAAGTTGTCTTCCTCGAAGCGGAAAATACGCTCACGTGGAACCCCTTCCTGTTCAAACCAGATATCGGCGGCTTCGTCGTCGTCGGTGTAAACCGAAACGTAGAGGCGATCTTTATCCATGGCCATGTCGACGGTGAGGAATTCCCAGGCATAAGCGATCGCTTCCTTCTTGAAATAATCTCCGAAGGAGAAGTTGCCGAGCATCTCGAAAAAAGTGTGATGACGCGCAGTGCGGCCGACATTCTCCAGATCGTTGTGTTTGCCGCCGGCGCGAACGCACTTCTGTGACGTGGTGGCCCGGACGTAGGCGCGTTTTTCCTGGCCGAGGAAGCAGTCCTTAAACTGGTTCATGCCGGCGTTGGTAAAAAGCAGCGTCGGATCGTTGTGCGGGACCAGGGAAGAAGACGCGACAACCGTGTGGCCTCGATCTTCAAAAAATTTCAAAAAAAGTTGACGTATTTCGCTACCGGTTTTCATCACGCGTTTCTAAGCCTTTCCGAGTCAGTTGAGCCATGATGCGGTCGATTGTGAAGCCGCGTCGTTGCAGAAAATGCACAACCCTCCGCCGCTCTTTGGCCGGCGCCGAGTCGTAGCTGAAATTGGCAAAGCGTCGTTCCAGGAGCGATGCCAGTAGTTGTTCCTCATCACAAGCCTCGCGAGCCAGTTGCAATGCCCGATTGGCGATTTCTTCATTAACACCGTGCTGGCGCAGATCAAGCAAAACCCGCTTGCCAACTGCACGTCCCTGGTTCATCAGGCTAGTCGCCCGGTTCAGGGCGTATCGGGCATCGTCGAGATAGCTCAGTTCTAAACAGCGCTTTAAGGCAACTTCGATGCGTGCCGGGTCGAACCCTTTATCAGTCAGCCGTTGGCGCAATTCGCTCTGACTGTAGTCGCGGCGGGTCAGTATGCGCAGTGCTACCGGCCATGGATCGGTCCGGTCCGGTTTTTGTGCTCTACTATCCTTCACCTTTTTCGTCAGTGCCGTCGAAGGCATCCCATGAAAGATCTGAAGTTGAAGAAACACCGGACATCTTGAGCTTGAAGTCATCCGGGTTGGAGCACTGGCGCAGGGCCTCTTCGAAGCTGATCGTTTTGTTCTTGAGCAGACCCATCAGTGACTGGTCGAAGGTCTGCATGCCGTAGGATTCAAACCCTTGCTGAATTGCTTCCGGCAGAGACTTTGTCAGTTCCTTGTCGTCGATCATCTGGCGCACCCTGGCCGAAGCGACCATGACTTCAACCGCTGGGGCCCGCCCCTTGCCGTCAATTCTTGGCACCAGGCGCATGGAGATAACGCCGCGCAGAACCGCAGCCAGCTGAATACGCATCTGCCGCTGCTGGTACGGCGGGAAAACAGAGATAATACGGTTGACTGTTTCAGTCGCATCGATCGTGTGCAGTGTCGAGAGAACCAGGTGACCGGTTTCAGCCGCCATCAGGGCGGTCTCGATCGTCTCATGATCGCGCATCTCGCCGACCAGAATGACGTCAGGGTCCTGGCGCAGGGCAGATTTCAGTGCCGGCTCAAAACCCTTGGTGTCCGAACCGACTTCGCGCTGATTGATGATGCTCTTCTTGTCGCGATGAAGAAATTCGATCGGATCCTCAATCGTCACGATATGTGATTTGCGGTTGGCATTGATGTAGTCGATGACCGCAGCGAGAGTGGTTGACTTGCCCGAGCCGGTCGCTCCGGTTACCAGAATCAGGCCACGTTGGGCCATGGCCATTTTTTTGATGACCGGCGGCAACATCAGGTCGTCGAGACCTTTGATATCAAAAGGAATAGCACGAAAGACCAGTGAAATCGAGCCACGTTGGGTAAACGCATTGACGCGGAAACGGCCAAGACCAGGAACCCCATAAGCCAGGTCACACTCGTAAGACGTTTCAAAACGCTCTCTCTGCATGTCGTTCATGATCTCTGCCGCGATCTGTTCTGTCTGCTCCGGGCTGATTCGTGGCGCTTTCGGCAGAGGTCGCAGGGTGCCGTCAATACGATAGATCGGCGGCAGGCCCGCTTTGAGGTGAATGTCCGAGGCTCCTGACTTCAGGCCAACGGACAGGATTTCATTGAGTTCCATGTATTATTCTCCTTCAGGGGATGTCCCTGCAGGGTTAAGGTTGAAATGTTCGAGTACTTTTGCTTCGATTTCGGCCGCCATTTCAGGGTGGTCAATCAGGAATTTCTTGGCATTTTCACGCCCCTGGCCGATGCGTTCTTCGCCGTAGGAGAACCAGGAACCGCTCTTCTCGACAATATTGCACTCAACGCCCAGGTCGACCAGATCCCCTTCTTTTGAAATTCCGGTGCCGTACATGATGTCAAATTCAGCTTCCTTGAAAGGAGGTGCCACCTTGTTTTTGACGACCTTGACCCGGGTGCGGTTACCGATGGCATCTTGTCCCTGCTTAAGCGATGCGATGCGACGGATGTCCATACGGACAGATGCATAAAATTTCAGGGCATTACCGCCCGTGGTGGTCTCAGGGTTACCGAACATGACGCCGATCTTCATGCGGATCTGGTTAATGAAAATGACGCAGCAGTTTGATTTACTGATCGTGCCGGTGAGCTTACGAAGCGCTTGCGACATGAGCCGGGCTTGCAGGCCCATGTGTGAATCTCCCATTTCGCCCTCAATCTCAGCTCGAGGAACCAGGGCTGCGACCGAGTCAATGATCAGGACATCAATAGCGCCGCTGCGAACGAGGACTTCGACAATCTCAAGGGCTTGCTCGCCGGTGTCCGGTTGGGAGATCAGGAGATCGTCTGTGTTGACACCGAGTTTTTTGGCGTAGTGAACATCCAGGGCGTGCTCAGCATCGATAAAGGCGGCGACACCACCTTTTTTCTGGGCTTCTGCAGCGATGTGCAGGGCCAGGGTTGTTTTGCCGGAAGATTCAGGGCCGTAAACCTCGACGATTCTGCCACAGGGCACGCCGCCAATACCGAGAGCGATATTCAGGCTCAAGGCGCCAGTGGGAATGGATTTTATGTCCGGTAGCACGGCATCTTCACCGAGGCGCATGATGCTGCCCTTGCCAAACTGTTTTTCAATCTGGCCCATGGCCAGTTCTATAGCTCTGTTGCGATCACTCTCCGCCATCAGTCGTCCCTCCTTCGCAGGGGCATTGCCCGCAATAAAATGTTAGGTTGCATTGTGGATATCAGTATTTTTGTCATCAAAATTCACCGTCAGTAATGGAATGTGCTGCGCGCCTTCTGGGCGCAGACGACTTTCATAAAGGATCAACCTGTCAACGGTCAGCGGTTCAATCGTCTTTTGCGGCATTGAGCTGAAAAGTTTGGTCAGGTCAAGCTTGCCTCCACGCAGTCGACCGATGGTCAAGTGCGGAGAGTAGGGCCGCGAATCAGTTGTGAGCCCTACCTGACGTAACCACTGACCGGTGGCTCTGTGTAGCTGTTCGAGCTGCCCCTGTGGCTCCAAACCGAGCCAGATGACCCGGGGCCGATGTGGACTGGGGAAGGCGCCAAGACCATTGACCTCGACCTGGAAAGACCGTTGACAACCCTTAACGGATAGCACAGAAACCTTCAACTTTTCAAGGGTTTCCTGCTCGATTTCACCGAAGAAGTGCAGGGTCAGGTGGAGATTCTCGGGTCGGGTCCAGCGAGCCTCCGCTATGCTGGCCTGCAGTTCGGTCTGTATGACGCGGATAGACTCCTGAAGTTGCCAAGGCAACGGGATGGCCAGGAAGGCTCTAACCGAGGACATATCTCTCCTCATGCGAGTTGGCGAGCGGCAGGAGCGCCGAGAAACAGCTGCCCTGATCAGCTCCTGCACTTTCCACCCAGACCAGTCCGTCATGGGTTTCTATGATCCCCTTTGCCAGCGTCAGTCCCAGGCCGACACCTTTGCCGCCGAATTGTGCCTGGGATGTTGAGTGTGTCGAGATGTCACCGACTTCCTGGAATTTGTCAAAAATCCGCAGATGATCAGCCTTGTCGATGCCAATGCCACTGTCGCTGATGGAAATCTGCAAGTAGGATTCGGCCAGCGCACCATCGAAAAAACTTTCCGAAAAAGCGTTCAGCTCTCCGGTGAGGCCGACGACTATCTCCTGTTGCAGAGTGCGTCCGGCAATATGAACCATGCCCCCTTCTGGAGTGAATTTGATGGCGTTTTCCAGCAAGCGTGCGAGAGCTCGTTTGAGATGATGGGCGTCCCCACGGAGGACGGTGTCATCAGGAAACTCCTGTAACTCGAGATTGATTTTGTTCTTCTGGTAGCTTGGTTTGAATTCAGTGATCAGTTCGTTGATCATCATGAAGGGATTGAATGACTCACGAGCAATATAGAGGGTTCTTGCTTCCAGTCGGGCCGCATCAAGCAGGTCATCGACAATATGGTTGAGACGCTGACTGGCACGGATAATAACATTGAGGGCTCGTTTTTCATTGTTGCCCAGAAGCTCTTCCGTTTGACTCTGCAGGAACTCTGCCCCCGATAGAATCGTGGTAAGTGGCGTCCGCAGTTCGTGCGAGGCCAGTGACAGGAAAGCGCTTTTCATCTGGTTGAGGCCCTGCAGGGTCCGGTGATGCTGTTCGAGTTGATCCAGATTGTCACGGAGGGTCGTTCGTGAGCGTTCCAGCTCACGCAGGCTGGCAAAGTTGATCCGGTGTTGCCACTGCAGCTCATCGAAGAGTTCGGCGTTTTTCAGTAAGGGGCCGAGCTGTCTGCCGATCGCCTGGGTCAGGCGTATGTCTTCGCGACTGAAGACCTTGTGACCTCGATCAAAAATGAAGAGGACGCCAAGCGCTTCCTCTTCTGCAATGAAGGGCACAGCCAGAAAGGCTCGCCAGTTATCTGCACGGACCGCGCTGGAGGTCCGTCTATGGTCTTTCTGCAGGTTGGTTGAATGTCGATGGCGAGCTGTTTTCACCACCTTGCCGGCAAGCCCTTCGCCGGGTTTCATCTGGTTGAGATCTTCGACGACATCCTCGGGGATGTTGCGATGAAGGGCAAGCTTCATCTCTGTGCCGCGCTGCTCCAGGAGGAAAATCCCACCCCCTGAAACACTGAAGCTCCTGATCACTTCATCGAGGATAATCTCAAGCGTATGTGGCAGGTTGTGACCCTCTGCTACCCGGTTGGAAATCTGGTTCAGCAGGGTGAGGTGGAGGTTGTGGCGTTCCAGCTCGAGCTGCAGGCTCGCGGTCTGGGTAATATCCCGAAAGTTGCCATAGACGATCTGGCGATTTCCTATGCGTCCGCTTCTGGCCTTGATCTCACCGATGAATTGACTGCCGTCTTTGCGGCGGAACTTGATGCCGTTGGTTTCGGCGTGTCCTTTTTTGATAATGGTACTTATCATGCGCAACAGGCGCTGACGGTGTTCCTTGGAAAAAAGGACTTTGAAAGTCAGAGGGGTGACTTCTCCCTGGGTGTAGCCGAGCAGCTCTTCTGCCTGGCGGTTGATTTCAATCAGGGCTCCATCCTTCTGGTCAAAGATGAAGAGGGCGTCGTTGGCGTTCTGTACCAGTTGTCGATTACGATCATTATGCTCCTTGAGTTGCTCCGCTTGCTGCCGAGAGAGCTCGTCACCCTTTTTCAGTCTTTCCTGCATCTCCCTGGTCTGGTTCTGCTTTTGTTTCGCCCAGCGAGCCGCCATGAACACAGCTATTGCGACTATGGTCAGAATCGCCGTGTTCATGCCTCATCCTCCAGAATGCCACCTGAGAGCTGAACCATTGCCTGACGACGCAGCCAATCCAGAGCCGTACAGGCTGTGCGCAGCCGAACCTGCTCGCGGTTGCCGGAGAAATTAAAGCGTTCCACACGTTTCCCCTGGGGACTGATCATCGCCAGGTAGACGGTGCCGATCGGTTTGTCCGCCGTGCCGCCATCGGGGCCAGCTATGCCGGTGACCGCCAGGCTGATGTCGGTTCTGGCCGCAGAGCGGACGCCATTGGCCATGGCTTCAGCGCACTCGGGGCTGACCGCACCATGACGATCAAGGATTTCCTGATCAACCTTAAGACAGTCTGTTTTGGCGGTGTTGGCGTAGGAGACAATGCTGCGTTCCAGGAAGGCCGAGGCTCCGGGTTGATCGGTCAAGAGTTGTGCGATCAGGCCTCCTGTGCATGATTCGGCCAGGGAAATCGTCAGGCCGGCTGTAGAGAGCAGGCGCGCTGTACTTCCGGCCAGTGTGTCGTTGTCGATGCCGAAAACGTAATGGCCCAGAGTTTTGCGTGCCGCCAACTCTGCACGGTCCACAAGCCGCTGGGCGTCTTCGCCTTTGCTGCGCAGTTTGACCTGAACCACCGGGAATTCGACATTGAAGGCCAGCTCCACTCCTTCGGGCAGGACGTTGCGGTTGATGCGTGACTCGACCGTAGGTTCGGGCAGGCCAAAGACGCCCAGGGTGCGTTGGCAACGCATAGGCGGGTCGGGGAAACGTTTCAGCAGGGAAGGCACGACGTACTCATTGAGCATCGTCAGCATCTCACGGGGAACGCCCGGCAGAAAATAAAGGTCGGTCTGCTTGTGCTGCAGGTGGAATCCAGGCGCAGTGCCGGTATTGTTGGCGATAACCGTACTTCTTCCCGGCAGCATGGCCTGCTTCTCATTGCGGGGGTGCATCTCTCGTTGCCATTCTTGAAAACGGGCCCGGATCTGCAGCAGCGCTTTGTCATTGAGGCTATAGGAACGTTCGAAGGCCATGGCCGCGGCCTTGGCGGTGCGGTCATCTTCGGTGGGTCCGAGACCGCCCGTTGCAATCACCGCGTCGTGGCTTTCTGCAAGGCGCCGCAGGGCAGCAGCAATGTCAACTGCACTGTCACCAATGGTGCTCGCCTCACGTACCGGCAAGGCATTCTCTATGAGTTGCCGACTGATAGCGACGGTGTTGGTGTCGGCCAGGTCTCCGTTCAGTAGCTCGTCGCCTATGGTAAGGATGGCTATCTTCATAACTTTAAAAACTCAAAAGGAAAGGAACACAAACCATTTTTAACGCAGAGGCGCGAAGACGCGGAGAATTAAGTAAAAGCTAAAAAGCCTGGGCATAATCTGTCCTTGTGCCTCTGTGTTGAGTCTTAAGCTCCAGGCCTGTGTCTATATCTTCAGACACCCAGGTTGAAAAACCACAAGGTCAGGCGTAAGGCAATCGCAGCGTATATTCCTGCCGCGAAATCGTCGAGGACCACGCCGACGCCATGTTTGAGGTTTTTATCGAGCCAGCCTGCAGGTGGGGGTTTGAAAATATCGAAAAGCCGAAACCAGAAAAATCCGAGGATCGCAGCGCTCCAGCTCCAGGGCAAAAAGGCGACGGTGACCAGATAGCCGATCAGTTCGTCGATGACGATACGGCCGTCATCGGCCACTCCGTAGATCTGTCCTGCGGCATCTGCAATCCAGAAGCTCAGGAACAGCAGCGTTAGCAGCGTGATGAGAAAGAGCCACCAGGGCCAGGCGCTGGTCAGATAAAAGACCGGGATGCCGGCCAGTGTGCCGACAGTGCCAGAGGCAAAGGGCGCATAGCCAAGACCGGCGTTACTGGAGAAGAAAAGGATCAGTTTCCGCATTTAGTCCTCCAGGCCGAATTGACGATTGGCTGCGGTTGTGATGGCACGGTAGATTTCTGGCAGGGGTCGGGTGCTGGCTGTGGCCAACGCCTGGCAGCTGTCATGCTCCGGGGTGATCCTCAACAGCGTCTTCCCCTCGTAAATCAATTTCACCGCAGCTTCCCCAAAAGCTGTTTGTACGGTGGCCGGTTCACGCCGCAGCTTCATGCGACGGGTCTCATGCATGCGT